>USKC01000143.1 GCA_900555195.1 uncultured Lachnospiraceae bacterium | reverse complement strand
CCTAGCCCGAGAAGCCGGTCATTGTCCTCATCCCGGGCTGACAGGAACAGCACCGGGGCCTGGGATACCATCCGGATCCGCTGCATCAGCCAGAATCCGTCTCCGTCCGGCAGATTGATGTCAAGAATAATCAGATCCGGCGCCGTATCCTGCGGTGTGAAATAGGTCATTGCCTCCGCACAGGTTCCCACAGCGGCCACATAACGATACCCCTCTCTTGTCAGCATGTCCAGAAGCATTTTGCACAGTTCCTCGTTGTCATCCACTACCAATAATCTGCTGTCATATATACTGTTCATTTTCTTCTCTTTTCCGCCGCACAGGCAGCACCCTTTTCAGGATTTTGCACGGGCAGCACCGTTTTTTCTTAATTATATCCGCCCCTTTCCCATCCTGCCATAGCGCAGGGGAAAATTTAAGGTAAAAGTAAGGTAGGCTTCATCGGCGATTAAGGGAGAATTGGTAAGCTACAGAAGAATCAAACAGCAAAGCCGGCCTCATCAGCGCCGGGAATGAAAGAAGGGACGGGAAAATTTACGGGCTTCACCGCGCATTCGCGTTCCGGAATGAAGGGAATCATGGCATACGCCGTAAAAACACAGAATCTGACCAAAGAATATCATAAGACGCCCTGTGTGAACCATGTGGATCTGAAGATCCCGGAAGGAAGCATTTACGGCTTCCTCGGCCCCAACGGGGCGGGCAAAAGCACCACGATGAAAATGATCCTGGGGCTGGTAAAGCCCAATGAAGGGCAGGTGAAAATCCTGGGGAATGTAATGAACGCACAAAACCGGCTGCAAATCCTTCAGGAAACCGGTTCCCTCATCGAATCTCCTTCCTATTATGCACATCTTACCGGAAGAGAAAACCTGGAAATCGTCTGCCTGCTGAAGCAGATTCCTCCGGCGCAGATCGATGAAGTGCTGCGCATCGTGCGGATGGAAAAACAACAGCACAAGAAAGCCGGCCACTATTCCCTTGGCATGAAGCAGCGCCTGGGGCTGGCCGCTGCCCTTCTGGGAAGGCCGCGCCTTCTCCTTCTGGATGAGCCCACCAACGGCCTGGATCCCGCAGGCATTCAGGAGATGCGCGAACTCATACGCTCCCTCCCCCAAAAATATGGCATGACCGTTATGGTTTCCAGCCACCTGCTCAGTGAAATCGATCAGATGGCCACTCATACCGGCATCATTGACCGGGGCTGCCTGATCTTTCAGGACAGCCTGGCCCATTTATATGAACACAGCCGAAAGCAGATCCGGCTTCGCACGCTGGACAATAAAGCCGCCTTCCGGTATCTGACCGCACGGAAGATTTCCTGTGTTCTGCAGGATGATGTTCTGGCCTTCCGGGATATGCCCGACGAGGAACTGGCCGCACTCATGGCCGGTTTGTCCGCTTCCGGCATCGGTCTTTTACGCATTGAAGAACAGCAGCAGACCCTGGAGGATATTTTCCTGGATCTGACAGGAAGGAAGGTGAGCTTATAATGAGGCTCTTTCGCGCAGAACTATATAAAACCAGACACCGGCTGCTGTGGCTGCTGCCCGTCAGCGTTCCTTTCGCGCTGCTTATGCTGTGTGCAACCAACAGCTATCTCCGTAAACCGGAAGTATCCGGAAGCGGTTACTATACCGTGCTTTTCCACTACACGATGTACAACACCATTTTCCTGCCCCTGATTCTGGCGGCCCTGGCAAGCCGGATCTGTGATGCGGAAAATAAAGGCAATACCTACAAGCTCCTGTGTACCATGCAGCAGAAACACTCTCTTTTCCATATCAAGCTTTTGCTTGGCGCCCTTTATATTCTGCTCCTGACGGTCTTGGAAGCTCTGACCATGCTCTTTTTGGGGAAGATGCTGTCCTTTACGCAGCCCTTTCCCACCAAGTATTTCCTGATTTTCATAGGTGTGTTGTTTCTCGTCAGTTTCGTCCTGTTCCTGATGCAGCTGGTCTGCTCCCTGATGCTCTCCAATCAGCTGATTCCACTTTTCATCGGGCTTCTGGGAAGTCTTGTGGGCCTGTTTTCTGCCTTTTTCCCAATCGGCGATCTGGCAGCTGCGGTTCCGTGGGGATATTATCTGATTGGCATGCCTTTCTCTTCCATGTATGACGAGCAGGCTCGTGTCACCTATTTTTATGAGGTTCCCTTTCGGTGGGGATATTTCGCCTGTTTTCTCGTAGCTGCGGCTGTGCTGTATTTTGTGGGAAAACGTCTGTTTCTGAAAAAGGAGGTCTGAATCATGTTGTTTCGCTGTATACGCGCTGAGCTCATCAAGCTGAGGCGTTCATTTATCTGGATCGTATTCCTGATCCTTCCTGTCATAAGCGCGGTCATGGGCTGTTTCAATTATCTGCAGAACCTCGAAATCCTTACCTCTCAATGGTACAGCCTTTGGACCCAGGTGACTCTGTTTTATTCCAACTTCTTCTTTCCGCCCCTGATCGCCGTCTATTGTTCCTATCTGTGGCGGCTGGAGAATTTTAACCATAACAGAAATGCGCTGTTTACTTCTCCCATTCCCATATCCACGCTCTATATGTCCCAATTTCTGGCCATCGCCGCCATCACCCTGGCGACGCAGCTGTGGATCGGCTGCCTGTATCTGATAATCGGGCTTCTGATCGGCCTTCCTGGCTTACCGCCTGCCCAGATCCTCTTCTGGCTGCTGCGCGGATGTATCGGAGGGCTGGCCATTGCCGCCCTGCAACTGCTTCTCTCTGCAGTTTGGCGCAGCTTTGCCCTTCCGATTGCCATCGCTCTTCTGGCAGGGGTCTTCGGAGTGGTCGTCTCCAGCGCCGGTTATGGGCTCTGTTTCCCGTATTCCTTAATGCTTCTGGGCATGAATGCCAACCGGCAGGAAGACATGCTCTCCGGCCAGGCCCCTCTTTTCTACATCAGCTGTTTTCTCTTCGTCCTTCTCTTCCTCACCGCAGGAATCCAATACCTGAAACGCACGGATGTGAAAGCTTGATTGCGGATGGCGGGCAGGGCTGCTCAGCCCTCCCGCATCCTGCACAGAGGCAGAACAAAACGTTCCTGATTCTGTGCTTCCACATACAGCGTCTTGGCTGCAAGTTCCCGCCAGGTAAGATGTGCAGGCAGTTGGATCCGGATTTCCTTTGTGCTGCCCGCATCCATATCAAAATAATTGTCGCTGTAATCCGCTCTGACATCCAAAAGGTTCATCCGTACATTCCGCGCAAACCGATCCGCATGAAGGCAGACCGTCAGTTCATTCTTCCCGCTGCGCCGTCCTTCAGCCTGCAGGCGGGCGGCAGGCAGTTCTATCCTATCATCCTCATTGATATCCGCATAATAATAGCGGTTCTCATAGCTGCCCTCTTCCGTAAGGAAGGTGAGTTTCAGATATTCCTGGAAAGGCCTTTCCGTATGGCATTCCTCTGCTGAAAGGACTGCCAGCTGCGTGGCGGCATCTTCCCCGGCGAAACAATCCCACTCCTGCTTCCACAGGCTGGTTCCATAGAAGTCCTTCCGTTCCGCCACCAGCGTCCCTTTCTTTCCCTGCAGCAGTTCGTTCACCGCATAAACCCTGCGTCCCTCTCCCTCTTCCACGCTCAGGAGCAGGAAATCTTCATAGGCGCGCCGTGTGTAATAATAGGCCATTTTTGTGTTGCCATACATATCAATCGAGCACATATGGGATGGGAACATATAATCTTCCGGGCTGTCCGCCAGCGGATCGTTGAATTTCCAATACAGCGTTCCTTCACAGGTTCCCTTCAGGCTGCGGAAGTATTCGATCCAATACTTGAGCGCCATGGAATGAAACAGCTGGCTGTAATAAATCGCCCGATCCATATCCGCTGCTTCCAGGTACTTTTTGCAGGAGGGAAGCAGCTTGATCAGTTCTTCCGGATGGCGCAGCCTTTCCCTGCGGAAATTATAGCGGTAATATGTGTCCTTCTCCGGAAGGCTGATGAAGCCGAATTCACTCATGAAACGGGGCCTAAAGCCAAGGATCCTTTTATAATAGTTTTTGCCGTAATCCCGGTAGGCGTTCACACCTGGATCCGCGGACATGATATAAATATGCTGGTCGCCCTGGTAGGGGGAGGAGGGATTGTCGCCTCCTTTATATTCCTCATCCGGACTGCAGGGGGACGTGGGGAGATAATGGCGGTGCGGATCCAATCTGGCACAGGCTTCCTTCAATACCTGATTGCTGATCTTATCCTTCTGGAATTCATAATCCCTGCCCGCCCATCCATAGGCCTGACCGTTCTCATTGTCCCCCGCCCAGACCGCCAGACAGGTATAATTACGGTACCGACAGATCACCTCTTCCGCCTCTTCTTTCACATTTTCCAGGAACGCTTCATCCTGAGGATAGATTCCGCAGGCAAACATGAAATCATTCCACAGCAGAATGCCCAGTTCATCGCACAGTTCGTACATGCTCGGATCTGCATAGATCCCGCCTCCCCAGATTCGCAGCATGCTCAGATTGCCTTTTGCCGCCCGATCAAGCAGGTATGCCGTCTCCTCCCTGCGAATATCCGTATAAATCATCCTGGAGGGAACCCAGTTCGCTCCCCTGACAAAAATCTCCCTGCCGTTTATTGCGAACTGGAAGGATCTTCCATCCGGCTGCTGCTTCTTTCTGATCTCTATCGTCCGGATTCCGAATTTCTGCCGCTTCTCGTCCAGAACTTGCCCGTCCTTCATCAAAGTAAGCCTGAAGTCATACAGCGTCTGCTCTCCGTAAGGTCTGGGCCACCACAGCTTCGGCCCATCCACCGCCAGCATCAGTTTTCTGCGCTCGCCTGCCGTCCCGCAGGCGAGCTCTGCTTCGGCTGCCATATGCCCGTCCAGCATCAATTCCGCCCTATAGCAGCATCCGTCCAGCTCCATGCCCGCAGGGCAGTCCGCTCCCGCTTCCACAGCCACCAGAGCCCTTCCGTCCTCCAATGCCTCTGTATACAGATAATATGGCGCCAGCCTCACGCCTTCGCGCATCTCAATTCCGATATCTTTCCAGATGCCGCAGGTCACCGTCCTGCCGCAGAAATCCCAGGAATAATTCATCTGAGCCTTCCTTGCAAATATCCTGTCGCTGGTGGTGATGGAGAAAATTCCCTTCTCATCCATATCCTTCACATATTCGGACGGGGAATAGAAACGAATCACCAGGACGTTGCGATCCCCCCGCTTTATGGTCTCTCCGATTTCCTTCCGGAACGTCCGAAACATATTTTGCCCATGGCCCAGCAGCTTTCCGTTCAGATACAGGTCACAGAAGGTATCCAGCCCTTGGCAGGTGAGCTGGCATTCCCCTTCTCCCAGCTCTTCCGGCGAAATATAGAATTCCTTATAATATACCCAGTCCCTCTCTTCAACCCAAGCATCTTCTCCTTCTTCTTTATTATACACATGTCCCCGCAGAAACCCTTCTCTTCGCAGGGTTGTATGGATATCTTCCGGCACCTGTGCCGTAAGCCACCCTTCCGGCACAAAATGGTCGGACAGGATCTCTCCTATCTCGCTTTTGAACGGCACATGATTTACCTTCCATTCTCCGTTTAATGAAATATACATTCTCAAACCCTCCCTATGAATGCAGATTTAATCTTCCTCATAACAGCCGGAAAAGGACGAAAACAGCCTGCGCCATTTTCGCCCTCTCATAAAATCCGAAGACAATCCGTGAAGCCTGCGGCGGCCCATGCGGGCCGACGGCTTATTCCATCTTTCTCTTTATCCCTTTACGCCGGAATAAGCGATACCGTCAACGATATACTTCTGGGCGATAATATAAATGATTACCACCGGGATCAAAGAAACCACCGTACCTGCCATGATCGCGCCATAGTTGGTGTCAAATTCCCGCTTGAACGTTGCCAGTCCCAACTGAATAGTCCTATTCGCTTCTTTATCCAGATAAATCATAGGGCCCATATAATCATTCCATACATTGTTAAATGTCAGCACAACCAGTGTGGCCAAACCGTTTTTAGTCAACGGCAATATCACCTTCGCGTAGATTCCTACCGGGCCGCAGCCGTCAATTTTCGCCGCTTCGCCCAAACTGTCGGGTATGCTCAGCATATTTTGCCTCAGAATGAATACGCCGAATACGCTGAATGCTCCTGTCAGGATCAGGGACAGATGGTTATCATATAAGCCGAGCTTCTGAATCACGATGAACTGCGGAATCATAATCGCATGCCACGGCACCATCATCGTTCCCAGATAAGCAAGGAACAGCGTATCCCTTCCCGGAAAACGCAGTTTGGAAAATGCAAACGCCGCCATGGAACAAGTGATTACCTGCAGGATTGTAATAATAACCGTAATCTTAGCCGTATTGAAAAAATACAGCGGGAACGGGATCTCTTCCACAATACTCTGGTAGTTATCCAGATGGAAGGTTTCCGGGATCCATTTGATCGGCACCGAAAAGATCTCCGTCTTCAGCTTGAAAGAAGCGCTCAGCATCCAAACGAACGGCACGATCATGATAAAAGCAACCGCCAGAGCGATCAGAAAGAGAATCACATTGCTGATTTTAAATTTTCTTCTCTGTTTCACCTTCATAGCTTTTCTCCTCTTCCTTTCTTACTCCACAACCCATTTCTTCTGTCCCTGCCATTGAATCAATGTGATAATAAAGATGATCAGGAACAGGAAATATCCGATCGCCGCGCCATATCCCATTCTTCCATATTTAAACGCTTCCTGGTAAATGCGCATTACCAAAACCTGAGTCGCTCTTCCCGGCCCTCCTTCCGTAGTGACATTGATGATATCGAATACCTGGAAAGATGCGATGAATGTCAGGATCGTTACCATAAACGTGGTGGGAGAAAGCATCGGCCAGGTCACATTCCAGAATGCCTGCCAGGAATTCGCGCCGTCAATCTTCGCCGCCTCGTACAGATGGCTCGGAATATTTTTCAGGCCGCCCATGAACATGATCATATAATATCCGGCCTGTTTCCATACAACCACGACCACTACCGTGAGCAGCGCCGTAGAAGTTCCCCAGAACCACTTCGGAGGATTTTCTATTCCAAGCGTATTCATCAGGAACTGGTTAACCGGCCCCTTTTTGCTGTCAAAAATCTGAAGCCATACGCAGCCGACAGCAACCATGGAAGTCAGGTTAGGGAAGAAGTAAATCGTCTGAAATGCGCTCCCTCCATACATCTTCCGGTTCAGCATCAGCGCCAGCAGCAGCGCAAACAGAATTGTCAGCGGAACGCTGGTCAGGGAATAAAAAAGGTTGTTCTGCAGAGCGATCTTGAAATCGCTGTCCGTGAACATTTTCAGATAGTTATCGATTCCTACAAAATTCGCGCTGCCAAATCCCGTATAGTCTGTCAGGCTAATGATAAACCCCATAACTACGGGAACTCCTGTAAAGACCAGGAAGCCGATGAAATTCGGGAGCAAGAACAGATATCCGGCCATCCACTCCCTTCTGTTCAAGCGGCTTTTTTTCTTTTTCACCACATTTGCAGCCATTTAAACACCTCCTGTATCCTTTCACATAAATGCCCGGCATTCCAGCCTGTTGAAGCTGAAACACCGGGCGCCAACCGTTGTGCCTGCTTATTTGTTGATGATCTCTTCTCTTCTCGCTTTATAATTATCAAATGCCTCGTCAATGGTGCAGTTTCCGATCAGATATTCGGTGATCTCAGCCTTATAAGCATCCTTCAGCTCGTTATAGTAATCTTCATTAC
>USKC01000142.1 GCA_900555195.1 uncultured Lachnospiraceae bacterium | reverse complement strand
GCAGATCATCTGGAGGTGTATGGCGTATGATGCGGGCCTTGGATGGCAGCTGTATGAAGAAGAGGAATAACTGACAGTATACAAGAGGATGGAAAAAAGATGGAAGAGATTTATGAGAAACTGAATCGATTCATAGAAGAAGAGCGTTGGGATGAGATAGAACCGTTCCTGACCGGCTGCATGGACAGGGCGAGGGAAGAAGAGGCGCATGGGGTATATATTGCATGCGGCAATGAGCTTCTGGACTTTTACAGGCAGACGGGACGTTTTGACGGAGCGTTCCTGCTGGCGGAAGATTTGCTGGTTCTGATGGAAGAACTTCAGCTGGAGGATACCGAGCATTTCGCGCTCGTGTTGGTGAATGCGGCTGCCGCGTATGACGGAGCGGGCCGGCCGGAAGAAGCGGCCAGGTATTATGAAAGGGCGGCCAGGATTCTGGAAAGACGGCTGGAAGCAGCTGGTTCGTCTGAAGGAGACTGGGAACACAGAAGGGTGGAAGAATTGCTGGCGGAGGTTCTGACCAGGCTGGCGCTTTGTACTGCCAGCGGGCAGGAGAAAGACGCACAGGGCGCGTCCCGTTTTAGGGACTCTATATATGGGCAAAAGAGCGCGCTTTTTTCCAGAGCTCTTTTATTATTTGAGAAGAATGAGGGAAACGAGCGGAGCGCACAGGAGCAGAGCCAGTTTGAACTATACTATCTAACCTGCCTGGCGGGGCTGGGAGAGGCTGCGTGGACAGAAGGAAAAAGAAAGGAAGCGCTGCATTTCTATGAGAAGGCGGCTGCCAAAAGCGAACAGTATATGGGCGCGAGCGAAGGAACGAGAGTGCTGCGGGAGAACTGTGAGAAGCTCGCCGCTATGATGCAGGAAGAAGAGGAAGAATCTTGAAACGTATGTTCGATCGTGTTATAATGACAAAAGCGGATATGGCGTTGATTGCTGTGATTCTGGCCGCAGCTGCGGCCGTTTTCCTCTTCCTGTTCCTGTTTTCGGAGGAGGGAAGCATTGTGGTGATCAGCCGCGGCGGAGAAGAGATCGGACGGTATTCTCTGCAGGAAGACAGCAGGATACCGCTTTCGGATGAAGAGGGAGAGAATCTTCTCATCATCGAAGACGGAACGGCATGGATGGAAGAAGCGGACTGTCCGGACGGTCTCTGCGTCAGACAGGGAAAAATCAGCAGAAGCGGGGAGAGCATCATATGTCTTCCACATGAACTGGTAGTCACGATTGAGGGACATCAGGAGCAGGAAGAGAATGCTGTGGATGTGTTCGTTTCATAAACAAAAGAAGGAGACTGGAACAACATGGGAAAGAGGACAGCCCTTTTGGGAATGCTTCTGGCATTCGCCCTGATTCTCGGATATGTGGAAAGCCTGCTGCCGCTGCCGTTTGGCGTGCCGGGGATGAAGCTCGGGCTTCCGAATCTGGCGATTCTGCTCGTGCTCTATCTTTTTGGGCCGAAGGAGGCGCTGGCCGTGAATATTGCCCGGGTTTTTCTGGCGGGATTTCTGTTCGGCAGCCTTTTTTCACTCATCTATAGCCTGGCGGGGGCGCTGTGCAGCTTTGCAGCGATGCTGCTGTGCAGGAAGATACCCGCCTTTTCTATGACCGGAGTGAGCTGTGTGGGAGGAACCGTTCATAATATGGCACAGCTTGCGGTGGCGGCCTGCGTCACCGCCACTTCTCAGGTCCTTTATTATCTGCCGCCTCTGCTTCTGTGCGGCTGTCTCACCGGCTGTATTCTCGGATTGATCGGCAAGACTGTGCTCGCACATCTGCCTGCCGGATTCCGGGGAAATGCAGCATGAAGAAGGATGAATGATGCGGGATTGCTGCTTGGGCAGATCTGCGCGTTCACTGCGCAGACCGTATGAAAACGGAACGGAAGGGAGAAGGAATGTTTGCTTATCTGATCGGACGGATCGCTGAAGTGACCGAAGAGAATCTTGTACTGGAAGTGGGGCATATTGGCTTCAATGTGAAGATTCCCTCCAGTCTGCCTGCCAGGCTGCCTGGTATCGGCGAAGAAGTTAAGATTTATACTTATACCTGTGTGCGGGAGGATGCGTTCCTGCTCTATGGTTTTTGGAGCAAAGATGATCTGGAGATGTTTCGGATGCTGATCGGGGTGAACGGGATCGGGCCTAAAGGAGGCCTGGCGATCCTGTCCGTCATGAGCGCGGATGATGTGCGCATGGCGATCCTCTCACAGGATGCGAAGGCGATCGCAAAGGCTCCTGGAGTTGGGGCGAAAACTGCGCAGCGGGTGATTCTGGATCTGAAGGATAAGGTTTCCATCCAGGATACGCTGTTGTCTAAGGAGAGTGTGGCCTATGCTGCCGCAGAGGATGCGTCGGAAGCGAGATCAGAGGCCGTGGAAGCATTGACGGCATTGGGGTATTCGCCCACAGAGGCCCTGCATGCGGTCAGGCAGGTGGAACATGCGCAGGATATGGATGTGGAAGATATCCTGAAAGCAGCGCTTAAGAATCTTTTCTGATTGCAGGAGATTTAGTGGAAAGGGATTTGGAAGAGGGATATGCCGAGAGTGATAGAGACCAGCATTACAGAAGAGGATATGCGCATCGAAGGGTCGTTGCGCCCTCAAAAGCTGGATGATTATATCGGCCAGGAGAAGGCCAAAGAAAATCTGAAAGTGTATATAGAGGCTGCAAAGCGCCGGGGAGACGCGCTGGATCATGTGCTTCTCTACGGCCCTCCCGGACTTGGAAAGACGACGCTGGCCGGCATCATTGCCAATGAGATGGGAACCCATATGAAGGTAACAAGCGGTCCGGCGATAGAGAAGCCGGGAGAGATGGCGGCCATTCTTAACAACCTTCAGGAAGGGGATCTGCTCTTTGTGGATGAGATTCACCGGCTGAACCGGCAGGTGGAGGAGGTTCTCTATCCGGCCATGGAAGACTATGTCATAGATATTATGATCGGCAAAGGCGCTTCCGCCCGTTCGATTCGTCTGGAACTGCCGCACTTTACATTGGTCGGTGCCACCACCCGGGCAGGTCTTCTCACCGCACCCTTAAGAGACCGTTTCGGCGTGATTCACAGGCTGGAATTCTATACGGTGGATGAATTGAAGCAGATCATCATCCATTCCGCCAGAATACTGGATGTGGACATTGAAGAAGCGGGGGCAGAAGAACTGGCGAGAAGAAGCAGAGGCACGCCGCGTCTTGCGAACCGTCTGCTCAAACGGGTCAGGGACTTTGCACAGGTCCGGTTTGACGGGGCGATCACGAAGGAGGTTGCCGCAAAGGCGCTGGATCTGCTGGACGTGGATAAGCAGGGGCTGGATCATGTGGATCGAAATATGCTGGACACCATGATCTATAAATTTAATGGAGGCCCGGTGGGCTTGGATACGCTGGCTGCGGCCATAGGAGAGGATGCGGGAACCATTGAAGATGTATATGAACCCTTCCTTTTAAAGAATGGGTTTATTAACCGCACGCCTCGCGGAAGAGTGGTGACGGAACTGGCTTACCGGCATTTAGGGCTTGAATTTCCTGGTTAGTTTGTTATAATAATTCCGTATAAGCGTGATTGTCCGGATGATGATGAAGGAGTTAAGGATGGCCGTTAAGACAGATACAGAAGTAATCATTGGCGGCAAGGTATTCACTCTGAGCGGTTATGAAAGTGAAGAATACTTGCAGAAGGTCGCCTCTTATATTAACAATAAAATGGCGGAGTACGGACGGCTGGACAGCTTTAAACGTCAGCCTCTTGAGAGGCAGGCAGTTCTTCTCCAGCTGAACATTGCGGATGATTATTTTAAGGCCAGGAAGCAGATCGCGCTTTTGGAAGAAGATCTTCAGGCAAAGGAAAAAGAGCTTTATGATCTGAAGCATGAACTGATCGCTTCCCAGATCAAGTTGGAGAATGCGGAGAAAGCGCTTAAAAGCGCCCAAAATGATCTGAATGAGAGTTCCAAGAAAATCGTCCGTCTGGAGACGGAATTGTCAGATCGCAATAAAAAGTCATAGAAAACGTTGGGGCTGTCCTTGAGACAGCCTTTTTCTGTTGGAGCAGAAGCATTTTGGCTGACGCTCCGGAATGGAGATTGATATGAAAAAGCCGGAATTATTGTCGCCAGCGGGCGATTATACCTGTTTTCAGGCCGCCCTTAAGGCAGGAGCGGATGCCGTTTATATAGGCGGGCAGCAATATGGCGCACGGGCATATGCGGGCAACTTCAGCGATGAGGAAATTATTCGCGCGTTGGATGAGGCCCATTTTTATGGAAGGAAAATATATCTTACCGTGAATACGCTCATGCGGCAGAAAGAACTGGATCATTTGGAGGAGTTTATCGCCCCTTTCTATGAAGCGGGGCTGGACGGCGTGATTGTGCAGGATGTGGGGGCGCTCGCGGTGCTTGGGCAAAGATTCCCGAACCTTCCTCTGCATGCCAGCACGCAGCTCGCCATCACGGATGCGGATGGCGCGAAGGAGCTGAAGCGCCTTGGGATCGTGCGGGTGGTACCCGCCAGGGAGCTTTCCCTGCGCGAACTGATTGCTTTGAAAGAGGAAAGCGGGCTGGAGATTGAGACATTTATCCATGGCGCGATGTGCTACTGTTATTCCGGACAATGCTTGTTCAGCAGCATGCTGGGAGGGAGAAGCGGAAACCGGGGGCGGTGTGCTCAGCCGTGCCGTCAGCCCTATTCCATCTGGGATGGAAAGGCAGGGCAGGAGTGCTATCCGCTCAGCCTGAAAGATATGTGTACCGTGGACTTCCTGCCGGCGCTCATCGACGCGGGAATCGATTCCTTTAAGATAGAAGGAAGGATGAAAAAGCCGGAATATGTGGCGGGTGTGACCGACGTATACCGGCGCAGGATTGACAGCTACTGCGCGTCACCTGAGAAAAAGCAGGAGGTATCCGATGCGGATCACAGGCGCCTGCATTCTCTGTATGTGCGCAGCGCTCCAAGCGGCGGATATTATGAAAAACATAACGGAAGGGAGATGATCACCCTCAGTCAGCCGGGATATGCGGGCTGCGAGGAAGAGGTGCTGTCCCAGGTCCGTACAAAGCTGCTTGCGTCCAAACTGGAGGTACCCGTTTGCATGGAGGCCCGTCTGCAGGTTGGCCTCCCCGCGCTGCTGGAGGTTCGGGAATTGGCACCGGCAGGGGAAAAAGAAGAGCCTTTATGTGTTTCGGTAGAAGGGGCCATAGTACAGCAGGCGCTCAACAGGCCGCTTGCGGAAGAAGAGATAAGAAAGCAGCTGGAAAAGACGGGCGGGAGCGGCTTTGCCGCAGATACAATCCGCATTACGCTGGAGGGAGATTGTTTTCTCCCGGTTAAGGCGCTGAACGAACTTCGCAGGAATGCGTTGGAAACGCTTCGCAGGAAACGGATCGCGGCGCATATGCCCTATACGCCGGTATATGCGCAGGCTGTTTCGGTTGTTCCGCGGGAGAGCGAAGCGCATGTTCTTCCCCGTCTGTCTGCAACCGTGCGAACCATCCCTCAGTTGAAGGAATGCCTGCGCGCAGGGGTAACCAGGCTTTATCTGCCGTATCAGGCGTTTGGGCCGAAGGGGCTGCATGTCGAGGACGTTCAGGAGAACATGCGGGAAGGCGTCTCCTGTTTTCTGTCTCTTCCTGTCATTTTCAGAGAGGAAACGCGGCCGCAGATGGAGGGAGTATGGCGTCTTTTGTGTTCCGGATGCTTCCAGGGGGCACAGATCGCTTCTCTATCAGGGCTCGGTTGGCTGAAAGAACGCGGATATCAGGGGCAGATCGCCTTTGATCATCGAATCTATATATGGAACAGGCAGACATGGGAAGTCTGGAAGGATGAGATGGATACTTACTGTGCGCCTTTGGAATTGAATGCCAGAGAACTGTTTGCCCTTCCTTGGCAGGAGCAGCGCGGGAAGCGGGAACTTCTCGTATACGGACGGATCCCCATGATGGTTACGGCGAACTGTATCCGAAAAACCCAGGGGAAGTGTCCGAAGGATCGCGGTTTAAGAACGGAGGACGGAGCAGGGCAGGGCGGACAGCTGGCCCTGCTGGATCGCTATCGAACCCGTTTCCCCGTGGAGACGGACTGCAGATATTGTTATAATATCCTGTATAATTCGGTTCCGCTCTCCCTGCACGCATACCTTCCGGAAATTCAAAACGGAGACAACAGCCTGCTTCGTTTCGATTTCCTGGAGGAAGGGCCGGAAGCGGTGCGGGAAGTGTTGGAGCTGTTTCAGGCGAAAATGCAGGGAAAGGAAGCAAAAGCGGAGTATCCGTTTACCACAGGGCATTTCAAAAAAGGGGCGCAATAAAAAATGGAGCAGTATATCATCGTTTATTCCAGATATGTGATCGCTGTACTGATGGCTGTCTATACTGTGTTGGCTCTGGTGCGGGCATTCAGGAAAGGGCTGGATGAAAGAAGGCTGGATAATGGGGCCAGTGCGCTCATTTTTCTCATACAGTTTGTGGCCTTTCTGACGATCTGTGTGGAAACTGGGGATGTGGACTATTTGTTTTTCTACGCATTTTCGCAGCTGGTCCTGTTTGCCTTTATGATGCTCTTCCTCATGATTTATCCGAAGATGTACCGCCCGCTTGTAAACCACATGTGCATCCTGCTGGGAACAGGTTTTTTTGTTCTGGCCCGTCTGGACTTCGAGAAGGCGGCGAAGCAGCTGGTGATTGCGGCCATATCCATCGGGCTGTCCATGCTGATCCCCTATGTGATCACACGGATGGGAGGGCTGCTTAAGCGCCTGACCTTTCTTTATGCAGCCATAGGCCTTGCTGCCCTGCTGATTGTGCTCATACTCGGACAGATCACACATGGCTCAAGGTTGTCCTTCAGCATCGCAGGGCTGTCCTTTCAGCCCTCGGAATTCGTTAAGCTGCTGTTTGTCTTTTTCCTGGCAGCCCTGCTCGGAAAGGAGGCTTCTTTTAAGCGGGTGGCAATCAGTGCGGCTGTGGCCGGAGCACATGTGCTGATATTAGTGTTTTCCAGAGATCTTGGGAGCGCGCTGATTTTCTATGTAGCCTATGTGTTCCTTGTATTCTATGCGACAGGGCAGTTCCGTTACCTGCTTTTTGGAGGGGCGGGAGGCGTGGCGGCGGCCATGGTGGCATATCGCCTCTTTTCGCATGTGCAGGTCAGGGTGCAGGCATGGCGGGATCCCTGGAGCGTGATTGACAGCCAGGGGTATCAGATTACCCAGTCCCTTTTCGCGCTGTCACGCGGGGGCTGGTTTGGCCTTGGCCTCGGGCAGGGAACGCCTAAGGATATTCCATATGTGGATACGGATTTCATCTTTGCCGCCGTTACGGAAGAAATGGGCCTGCTCTTTGCGGTATGCCTGATCCTGATATGCGTGGCTACCTATCTGTCCTTTGTCAAAATTGCATCCATTCAGGAGGAACCGTTTTATAAGCTTCTGTCCTCCGGACTCGGCGTGATGTATATTTTCCAGATATTCCTGACCATCGGAGGAGGGATTAAATTTATCCCTTTGACCGGAGTGACGCTGCCGCTGGTCAGCTATGGGGGCAGCAGCGTGATGGCTACGCTTTTTTTGTTCGGAATCCAGCAGGGAATCTGCATAAGGAGCCGCAGGAGGCGGAACGCAGTATATTCCGGATACGAGGATGAGGACTGGGATGACTGGGACGAGGAAGAACGGGACGATGAAGCGTGGGAAGAGGGGGACTGGGATGATGGAGCCTGGGAGGAGACGGGATGGGAAGACGGCCGGGAAGACTGGATAGAAAGCGAGGGC
>USKC01000141.1 GCA_900555195.1 uncultured Lachnospiraceae bacterium | reverse complement strand
ACTCAGTCCTCCGGCTCCGCATCCAGAATTCCGGAGATCGCCTGGAGAACTGCCTCGCGGGAAACGCCCAAAAGTTTACTGGTCTGATCAATATCGGAAAGATGCAGGTAGGCATTCCGTATCAAGGACTGGTTTTGATCAGTAAGGGACTGGTTCTGATCGGTAAGGGACTGGTTTTGATCAGTAAGGGACTGGTTCTGATCGGTAAGGGACTGGTTCTGATCGGTAAGGGACTGGTTCTGATCAGTAAGGGACTGATTCTGATCGGTAAGGGACTGGTTCTGATCAGTAAGGGACTGATTCTGATTGGCGAGGGACTGGTTCTGATTGATAAGGGACTGGTTACGGTTTTTGAGGGATTGCTCCAGGCTGGTAAGAGATTCTGTTTTCTTGGTCAGCAGCTGGGCTTCCCGTTTAAGCGATTCGATTTTTTGCTCCTGTTCTTTAAGGCTTTTTCTTGTCCGCTCCATCATGCTGATAAATTCATCCCGATCCAATTCGGCCAGCAGGCTGCTGAACATATGCACCAACTCCTTTGGGTTATGGCGAAAGTTAACGAGATCCCTGTAATATTCTGCAAATTCTGGAAAAGCATAGATGATGCGGGCGATGTCGGCAGGACGGTCCGAACTTAAAAATAGAAGCCACGCATCCAGTTCTTTAGTTATATTGTGTACGATATTACGAAAAATGTCAAGAGAGATAAAAACATATTCCTGCAAAAGATTCAATGACAGGCCAGTATCAAATACCTGGGCAGAGCGATGGATATAGTGATCGGAATACCGGAGGAATTCTCCTTCGCTTTTTTCAAGCAGTACGATGGTATAGACCCGGGAAAGGGACTGGTAGGAAAAAGGAAGTCCCTGCTCGCGCATCCGCTGGCGGACACGGGAATACTGCCGGATCACCAGTTCGGAAGAATAGCAGGCGGCCCGCTGGCCCGGGAAGTCATAAGGAGATTTCTGAATTTCCACATTACATAGGGAACCGGACTGTAATTCCACCAGGATATCCATGATAACGAACGACATTCCTTCATGAAGGCGCAGGGATTCCAGGGGAAGAGCCTGGCGAATTTTTACAGGTTCGCCGATGACGGAGGACAAAAAACGTTCCAGACGTTCCGGATGCAGTTCCGGATTGAAAATATATTTAAAAAAAGGATCATAGGTAAGTTTTACGCCCTTTTGCCCGGAGCAGAAATCGAGAAATTCTTCCTGAAGATGGGCAGGGAAGGAAAGAAAAGAATTGTACACCTCTCCATCGTCCATGAGAAGCCGGATAACTTCCGAACGGGAAGGAGAATCCTGAAGGAACGCAGGAAGAGAAAGGGGCGGGAGAGAGGACTGGGAATGGGGCGCTTTGGAGGAAGAATCGTTATCCTCAGCGACCTGAAGAGGACGAAGAATGGGGTAATCATAAAACATAGGAGACCTCCTTGAGATGATTCTGCGGCCGGAATGCTGCAGGAAAAGAAAACGTGAATCGTTTGACATGGATGAAATGAGAAACCATTTGGAAAACAGAAAAAGCATTGCTGAATGAAAATGGACGCAGACAGAAAGCGCGTATTGAAGAAACAGAAAAATGAAACATATAGGAAATAGAAAAATAAAAGAAATTGAACTGTTATCAGCATAACACAAGAACAGAAAAATGACAATAAAAATTAAAAAAAGGATTGACAAGTAAAACGGATAAGTGTATATTGTAGCGCATGGAAACGGCAATGAAGTCGCAGAGATCTTCTGTGGGTTTATTGCCATTTTTTATTAGCGCAGGCAAACCGCTGCGATGAGGCAGACGGCGGCCTGACGTTTCTTAAGAACCTTACAGACGGAATGCGCGCTCCGCCTGAAGGAATTGGCCGTATAAGCGGCCGGCCGGGTATATCGATGCATGCCCGGGCATATATTACATTGGAAAAAGCAAATGGCGGCAAAGGCGTCGCAGAAGGAATTCTGCAGTCTTTGCCGCCATTTTTTCCAATGTAGGCATTTTACGAAAAGGCTTTGGAGTTAAGGAGAGGTGCTTATGAATACGATCACAACTGTTTTTGGAACGAATGTTTTCAATGATGCGGTGATGCGGGAGAGGCTTCCGAAAGAGACGTATCAGCAGCTGCAGCGTACGATGAAAATAGGAAAGCGGCTGGACAATGCGGTGGCAAATGTGGTTGCGAATGCGATGAAGGATTGGGCGATTGAAAAGGGAGCGACCCATTTCACACACTGGTTTCAGCCGATGACCGGAATCACGGCGGAAAAGCATGACAGCTTTATCACTCCTACGGATGACGGGCGTGTGATCCTGGAATTTTCGGGAAAAGAACTGATTCAGGGCGAGCCGGATGCATCCTCCTTCCCCTCCGGAGGATTGAGGGCGACGTTTGAAGCGAGAGGCTATACGGCATGGGATCCGACTTCCTATGCGTTCATTAAAGGAAAGACCCTCTACATTCCTACCGCGTTCTGCTCTTACGGCGGAGAAGCGCTGGATAAGAAGACCCCGCTGCTTCGTTCCATGGAAGCGATCAACCGTCAGGCCCTGCGCGTGCTGAGGCTGTTCGGAGATGAGGAAACCACATCGGTGAAAACCACGGTGGGACCGGAACAGGAGTATTTCCTGGTGGAGCGCGAGATGTATGAGAAACGCCCCGATCTGGTCTATACAGGACGTACCTTGTTCGGAGCGAAGCCCCCGAAAGGGCAGGAACTGGAAGATCACTATTTCGGGACGATTAAGAGCCGGGTAGCCAAATTCATGGAAGAACTGGATGAAGAACTTTGGAAACTCGGCGTGCTGGTAAAGACGGAACATAACGAGGTGGCGCCCGCCCAACATGAACTGGCGCCGATTTTCTCCACCACCAATATCGCGACGGACCATAACCAGCTGACCATGGAACTGATGCAGCGCATCGCAAAGAAACACGGCCTGATCTGCCTGCTGCATGAGAAACCCTTCGCAGGGGTGAATGGCTCGGGCAAACATAATAACTGGTCGATCTCCACCAATACGGGGAAAAATCTGCTGGATCCGGGCGATACGCCTCATGAGAACGCGCAGTTCCTTCTGTTCCTCTGCGCGGTGATCAAAGCGGTGGATGATTATCAGGATCTGCTGCGCATTTCCGTGGCATCTGCTGGAAATGACCATCGCTTAGGAGCCAATGAGGCGCCTCCGGCCATCATCTCTATTTTCCTTGGGGCACAGCTTAGCGCGATTTTGGATTCCATTGAGAAAGGAGAGGAATACGGCAGCCAGGAACAGGAGATATGGAAAGTAGGCGTGCATATCCTGCCCCGTTTTCCGAAGGATACCACGGACAGGAACCGCACCTCCCCGTTCGCCTTTACGGGAAACAAATTTGAATTCCGCATGGTGGGTTCCAACGATTCCATTTCCGGGCCGAACATCGTCCTGAACACTGCGGTGGCTGAAAGCCTGAGACAGTTTGCGGAGCGGCTGGAAGGAAGCGCCGATTTCAACGAAGAACTGCATGACCTGATTCAAGAGACCATTCGGGATCATAAGCGGATCATTTTCAACGGAAACGGCTATGACGATGCCTGGGTTGCGGAAGCGCAGAAACGCGGCCTGCTGAACCTGAAGACGACGCCGGACTGCCTGCCCTATTTCATTAAAGAAAAGAACATTCACCTTTTTGAGGAACATAAGGTTTTCTCGGAAACGGAAATCCGTGCCCGTTATGAAATCCTGCTGGAGAATTACAGCAAGGTCCTGAATATAGAAGCGCTGACCATGCTGGATATGGCGAATAAAGATCTCCTGCCCGCGTATACTTCCTATACGAAGCAGCTCGCTGACGCGGTAGCATCCAAGAAGGCGGCGGTGCCGGATGCGGACTGCAGTTATGAACAGGAACGGATCAGCAGGATTTCCAGCCTGTGCGCAGACATGTACCGTAAGACAGAGGCGCTGGAAAAAACGCTTTTGGGATTGGTGTCCAAAGACTGTGATGAACTGGAACGGGCAAAGTATTATAGAAACCAGGTATTTGCGGCGATGACGGAACTGAGAATCGTTGCGGATGAGATTGAGAGCATTACGGATCGGAAGTGTTATCCTTATCCGAACTATGGCGATCTGCTTTTCGGAGTCAAATAAAGAAAGGATTGCAGCCTTTAACTGCCGAAAAGCGGCAGCTGTTCTTGAAGAAATGCATATAGCCTGATGGGACAAAGCGATGGTGTTTTGGATTTCCGGCCTCCGCCGCTTTGTCCGCGGAGGCCGGAAATCTGTCTGTCCGGATACGGCCTTTAGGCGGCAGCAAAACAAAAATGGAGGAAGATCGGATGAAACATACGGAAAACGGCCTTTATGATCAGGCGTTTGAACATGATGCCTGCGGCATTGGAGCGGTCATCAGCATAAAAGGGGAAAAAAGCCATCGCATTGTGGACGATGCGCTGAAGATTGTAGAGAAGCTGGAGCATCGCGCAGGAAAGGATGCCACAGGAGAGGTCGGAGACGGCGTAGGCATCATGCTGCAGATCTCCCATCCCTTCTTTGAGCGCGTTGCTGCCGAAAATGGCCATTTTTTGGGGAAAGAACGGGAATACGGAGTGGGAATGTTCTTCTTCCCGCAGGATATGCTGCAGCGCACGCAGGCACAGAAATTGTTTGAGGTCATCACGAAGAAAGAGGGCCTTTCCTTCGCTTTCTGGAGAGAGGTTCCGGTGAGGCCGGAGGTGTTGGGCCAGGCGGCAAGGGACTGTATGCCGAAGATCTATCAATGTTTTATCACCAAGCCGAAGGGTGTATCCTGCGGACTTGATTTTGACAAGCGGCTGTACTGCGTCCGCCGTACCTTTGAACAGAGCGACAGCGGCACCTATGTGGTCTCCCTTTCCAGCAGGACCATCGTCTATAAGGGCATGTTCCTGGTTCATCAGCTTCGGGAATTCTATCCCGACCTGCAGGATGAACGCTGTATCTCCGCCATGGCGCTGGTGCATTCCCGCTTTTCCACGAATACCACGCCCAGCTGGAAACGTGCGCATCCGAACCGCTTCCTGCTGCATAACGGGGAGATCAACACCATCCGCGGCAACATCGACAGGATGCTCGCCAGGGAGGAAACCATGTTCTCTCCATATCTGCAGGAAAACATGGAGAAGATCCTTCCTGTGGTGGATGAGACTGGCTCCGATTCCGCGATCCTGGATAATACCATTGAATTTTTGGTGATGAACGGCCTGCCGCTGCCGTTAGCTATGATGATCACCATTCCGGAGCCCTGGGAGAGCGAAGACAATATCAGCCGGGAAAAGAAGGATTTCTATCATTATTATGCGACCATGATGGAGCCCTGGGACGGACCGGCATCCATCCTGTTCTCGGACGGTGACCTGGTAGGGGCAACTCTGGATCGGAACGGCCTGCGGCCTTCCCGCTATTATATCACGGATGACGACACCCTCATCCTGTCTTCCGAAGTGGGCGTCCTGGATATCCGGCCAGAGCGGATTGTGCGCAAAGCCCGCCTGGAGCCAGGACGGATGCTGGTGGTGGACATGACGCAGCAGCGGATCATAGGGGATGATGAACTGAAGCATGCCTATGCGGCAAGGCAGCCTTACGGGGAGTGGCTTGACCGGAATGTGGTGAAGTTGTCTTCCCTGAAAGCGCCGAACCTGAAGGTGGAGACACATACCCAGGAAGAGCGGGATAAGCTGTATAAAGCATTCGGCTACACCTATGAAGATCTGAAAACCGCGATCCTTCCCATGGCGAGGGAAGGGAACGAACAGACGGCTTCCATGGGGATCGATATCCCGATCGCGGTGTTGTCCGACAAGCACCAGCCGCTATTCAACTATTTTAAACAGAGTTTTGCCCAAGTGACGAACCCTCCCATCGACGCGATCCGGGAGAAAATCGTCACCAGCACCACCGTGTATGCGGGCTCTGACGGCAACCTCCTGGAAGAGAAGGCGGAGAACTGCACTGTGCTGCAGATCGCCAATCCCATCCTCACCAGCGTGGATATCCTGAAGATCAAGAACCTGAATCAGGGCGGGCTGAAAACGGCCACGGTATCTTTGACCTATTATCGGAACACGCCGGTGAAGAAGGCATTAGATCGCCTATTCGTTCAGGTAGATAAGGAATATAAGAGAGGGGCGAACATCATCATCCTGTCGGATCGCGGCGTGGACGAGAACCATGTGGCGATCCCCTCCTTGCTGGCGGTATCCGCCATGGAACAGTATCTCATCCGGACGAAAAAGCGGACTGCCGTTTCCATTATCCTGGAGAGCGGGGAACCCAGGGATGTGCATCATTTCGCGACCCTTCTCGGATACGGCGCTATTGCGGTCAACCCGTATCTGGCACATGAAGCCATCGAAGAACTGATCGCCATCATGGACAAGGCCGAGCTCACGGCCTTGCGCGTGGATGACGGCGAAACGAAAATCGAATTGGAGCGCAACCACGGCCCGCTCTCGTCTACCGCGCTGCCGCTCATGGCCGATCGCGTGAGCGCGCTGTTGGCCGGCAAGACCGAAAGCCACGAGGCAGCCGCCGTCGAGGACGCCGACGAAAGCTCCATCCTCGTGCGCAGCCCCATGGTGGGCATGTTCTACCTGTCGCCGAGCCCCGACGAGGACCCGTTCGTCAAGGTGGGCCAGGAGGTGCTGTCGGGCCAGACCATGGCCATCGTGGAGGCCATGAAGATGATGAACGAGATCACGGCGCCCACCCCCGGCGTAGTGGTGGAGGTGCTGGCCGCCAACGGGACGCAGGTGGAATACGACCAGCCGCTGTTCCGCATCGCCACCGCCGAAGCGCGCTAGGGCGCGGGGGCTGCCATGTTCGAGAAGATCCTCATCGCCAACCGCGGCGAGATAGCGGTGCGCATCATCCGCGCGTGCCGCGCCATGAACATCAAGACCGTGGCCGTGTACTCCACGGCCGACAAGCACGCGCTGCACGTGTACCTGGCCGACGAGAGCGTGTGCATCGGTCCGCCCGCCGCGCGCGACTCGTACCTGAACATCGCGGCCATCCTGTCCGCCGCGAAGGGCACCGGCGCGCAGGCCATCCATCCCGGCTACGGCTTCCTGTCGGAGAACTCGACGTTCGCGAAGCTGTGCCGCGAGAACGACATCGTGTTCATCGGCCCCGCGCCCGAGGTCCTGGACCGCATGGGCAACAAGAGTCAAGCGCGCAAGACCATGATGGAGGCCGGCGTGCCCGTGGTGCCCGGCACGAAGGAGCCGGTGCATGCCCCGGAGGAGGCGCTTGCGAAGGCGCGCGACGTGGGCTGGCCCATCATGATCAAGGCGTCGTCGGGCGGTGGCGGCAAGGGCATGCGCATCAGCCACGACGAGCACGACTTCTCCGAGCAGTTCTCCATCGCCCAGCGCGAGAGCGTGGGCGCGTTCGGCGACAACACCATGTACCTGGAGCGCTGCGTGCTGAACCCGCGCCACGTGGAGGTGCAGATCATCGCCGATACGTACGGCACCGTGGTGGCCCTGGGCGAGCGCGATTGCTCGGTGCAGCGCAACCACCAGAAGATGATCGAGGAAAGCCCCTCGCCCGTGATGACGGGGCGCGTGCGCGACGAGATGCTGGAAGCCGCCGTGCGCGCGGCGCAGGCCGTGGGCTACACGTCGGCGGGCACCATCGAGTTTCTGCTGGACGATAAGCTGAACTACTACTTCATGGAGATGAACACGCGCATCCAGGTGGAACACCCCGTCACCGAGATGGTCACGGGCACCGATCTCGTGGAAGAGAT
>USKC01000140.1 GCA_900555195.1 uncultured Lachnospiraceae bacterium | reverse complement strand
TGATCCTTCTTTCTTATGCTTACCGTTTTTTAATCAATCTGTTTTTCTAAAATATGTCAAATTTTTCTCGTCATTCAGGATGTCTGTAAGGTAATCACGCCGTTGGTTTACCCCATCACTTTTCTGATTTTATCCGGAGCAAATCCTCTGCGAAAGAGAAATGCTTCCACCCTTCTTCTTTCCTTCAGGTCAGCAGTTTCGGGAGCATAATGCTTCTTTTCCAGCAGCGCACGGATCATCCCTTCCTCGTCCTGTTCTCCTTCCCGCTCCTGAACCTGGCGCAGCGCTTCTTCCACGTCATCGCGGCTGATTCCTCTTCTGCGCAGTTCCTCTTCCATGCTGCGCATGCTCTTCTTATCCATATGATCTTCCACATAACTGACCGCATAGGCAAGATCATTCACATAGCCAAAGGATTCCACATAGCTGAGCGCTTCCTCCACAACATCAGGAGGATATTGGCCGGAAAGAAGCTTTTCCGTCAGCTGCTTTCTGGTATAACTCTTGGTCTGCAAAAGATTCATGCACCGAAGCTTCGCCCTCTTGGGGAGAAGCACATGAAGGATCTCCTCATACTTCTCCGGCCGGATCGGTTCTCCTTCTCTCAGGCCATATTTGTTCAATTCTCCCTTATAAAGGCAAAAGGCAAGTTCTCCGTCGATAAACACAGAAAATTTCGTTCTGTTATACGCTTCTATGCGGGTAACAATCATTCAGGCGCACCTTCTTTAGCGGCTGCGGCTTCCTTTCCCTGACCCTTAGCCGGAGCGGACTGCTTGTTCTCCTTCTCTTTATCCGTACCCTCTTCTTCACTCTTCTTCGGATTGAAATGCTCTCTTACTTTCTGTTCAATCTCATCGCATACCGCCGGGTTGTCCGCAAGGAAAGCTTTGGCATTCTCCCTTCCCTGCCCGATCTTATTCCCTTCATATGCAAACCACGCGCCGCTCTTGTTTACAATATTCGAGTTCACAGCCAAATCCAGGATGTCTCCCTCTTTGGAAATTCCTTTTCCGAACATGATATCGAACTCCGCTTCACGGAACGGAGGCGCAACTTTATTCTTCACCACTTTCACGCGGGTACGGTTTCCAACCACCTCTCCTCCTTGCTTCAACGCTTCAATTCTGCGCACATCAAGGCGGATCGTAGAGTAGAACTTCAGAGCCCGACCTCCTGTTGTCGTCTCCGGATTGCCGAACATCACACCCACTTTCTCACGCAGCTGATTGATGAAGATTACTGTACAGTTGGATTTGCTGATGACCGCAGTAAGCTTACGCAGAGCCTGAGACATCAGCCGGGCCTGAAGCCCCACATGGGAATCCCCCATGTCTCCGTCGATTTCTGCCTTTGGAACCAGCGCCGCTACGGAGTCTACCACAACGATGTCAATCGCGCCGGAACGAACCATCGTCTCCGTTATCTCAAGCGCCTGTTCTCCGTTATCCGGCTGGGAAATATATAGATTGTCTATGTCCACGCCTATATTCTTAGCATATACGGGATCCAACGCGTGCTCCGCATCAATAAAGCCCGCTATTCCGCCCCTTTTCTGCACTTCAGCAATCATATGAAGGGTAACTGTGGTCTTACCGCTGGATTCCGGGCCGTATATCTCTACGATTCTTCCTCTCGGAATACCGCCCAGTCCGAGCGCAATATCCAGGCTAAGGGAACCTGTCGGTATTGTCTCCACATTCATCTGCGTAGCCGGATCTCCCAGCTTCATCACAGCCCCTTTTCCGTATTGTTTCTCAATCTGCGACAGCGCCGCATCCAATGCCTTCAGCTTCTCTTCTCTCTCCATCGCCATAGCCTTCTCCTTTTCATAGAACAAACGTTCTCTTTTCCTATCATAAAACATTTGTTCGTATTTGTCAATTCTTCAGAAACAAATTCCTACGCATTCAGTTACTGCTCAACCTTTCCCACTTTCGTTACAGCCTCTCAGGGCCATTTTATCAAGCAAATGGCATCCCTCCCCTCTCTTAATTATTAAATTGTGGAAAAATGGCGAAATGCCTGATGAAAGGGCGCCAAGATCTGGCCCCAAGATTTGTACCGCATTCATTGTAACACAATTAGCCCCAAAAAGCTATGCCAAAATCCGAGCTGCCGCACAACCGCAGAACAATTCAGGGCCGGCCGCCGTTTTTTCAGTTCCGGTCAGCCAGCCCTTTCTCCTTGTCAGAATTTATGTATATAGCGCTCGTAATCCTTGATTGTGGCCGTCACCCAGCCGCTGCTGTCCGTCGTCGTATAGTTGAATCCAATTTCCAGACCAACGGGCGTATAGAAAACAATATTGGTATTCTCATCGGAGAGAAAATCAATCAGTTCTTCATCGCTCAGTGCGTCCACAGCCTCCACATATCCGTTCTGGTAATCATTCTGATCTCGGAATTCTTCCGCCAGCTGTTGATTATAATCGATCACTTCTCCATTGTTCATAATCTCGCCGCTGACAAGATCCACATTGATGCTGTACAGAGAAATATTCACCTGTCCGTCCGCCGCGAATTCTTCCTGAAGCACGATGCTGAGTTTCTCTTCATCCATGTAGGTCACATATCCGATGCTCTCCGTAGCATAGCGCAGGTCATCCGGCTGCCAGTCCCGATAATATCCGTACAGATTGCTGTAGTAAGTAGCTTCCTGCTCAATAGACGCATTCAATTCATCAAGATTAGGAATATTGCCTCCCACAATCCTGGGATACCTACCCACTGCGGTAGCCCCCGTCTCCTCGTCTTCGTAGGAATATTCCTCCCATTCGATCGAATAGCTCAGGTCATCCCTGACAGCGTTCGCAAGCCTTACATAATAATCATCATCCGCACTGGGAACATATTCTTCTTCAGGCTCCATCTGCCCTGCAGGGGGCTCCTGTCCTTCGTAAGGAAGCGAGTTTCCGTCGCCGTAATAGCCTCCATTCGGATCCTGAAACTCCTCATAATTGCCGACCTGGTTGAAAGAAGCGCTGACGCTCCCTCTCACGATAAAGAACAAAAGCAGCATCACAATGCATACCAGCACGGCGACCACTGCAATGATAACCGCCGCTAAAATCTTATTATCTTTACGCGATTCTTCCCAGCCATATGCATATCCCTGCTGGCCATATCCCGCCGGCCCATTATACGGGCCCCCTCCATAAGGGGGATAACCATAAGGCGGACCTCCCTGAACGGGATTTCCATATGTTTGGTTGCCGTACCCTTGGTTTCCATAAGGCTGGCCATTATAGGGCGCATGATAAGGAGGCTGGCCGTTTCCGGGCTGTCCGGAATATCCCTGATTATAAAACGGCTGTCCGCCGCCTGGCTGATTGCCATATCCCTGACCGCCATTGGGTTGTCCGTCTGGCTGACCGTAATAAGCCCCAGCATGTGGCGGCTGACCTGTATACGGCTGGCTTCCTCCCTGATTGCGAGGCCACTGTTCCTCATGGAATGGATTCTCAGGCTGGCCAAACGCTCCTTCTTTCGGATGCTCGTTCTGTTCAGGCTGTCTTTGCGTACCCTCTGCCGCGTTTTCAGGAAAGCCGGGCGCATCAGACTCATTTACTCCGTTCTCCTGATCCACGCCTTCTTCATAACCGCAGTTCATGCACTTCCCATTTTTCATCAAGGCACCGCATTCCGGGCAGAAGCGATATCCTTCATCCTCGTACATACTCTTCCCTCCATCGGATGGCCCGAACCTGAACCGGGCCTTTGTTCTTCGGCTGAAAACTTCTTCTATCGAAAAACAAAATACCTTCCTGCGCATTTGGCACACCTGCAATCAGCAGGCATTTTCCTGCGCACGCTTTTCCTTTAGTTCTTCTCCCCCAGATATTCCAATATACACGCCCTTACAAGCGTCAAAGCCGCTGCAACAGCTGATTCCCGGATCTTCGCCCGATTTCCCTTAAAATGATATTCCCTCACCCAGACGTGGCCGCATACGCTGCAGCCCATGTACACCAGACCTACCGGCTTCTTCTTCGTTCCGCCATCCGGTCCGGCGATTCCGGTAATGGATACCGCCACATCCGCTCCGGCCTGCCGGGATGCACCGACCGCCATTTCTTTCGCCGTCTGCGCGCTCACAGCGCCGTATTCCTTCAGGGTCTCCTTGCCCACCCCCGCCAGCTTTCTCTTGGCCTTATTGGAGTAAGTGACAAATCCCGTTTTAAACACCTCTGAAACGCCGGGCACGTTGGTAAGCCGCGCAGAAAGCATCCCACCCGTACAGGATTCGATGGTGGAAATGGTCATTTCCTGCTTCTTAAGCAATTCCACAACGGCCATCTCCAGGGTCACATTCTCCTGCGTCGTATATACTGCTCCCGGGAAACGTGTTTTGATCTCTTTTACAACCGGTTTTACCAGTTTCTTCGCTTCCTTTTCGTCCGCCGCGCGCGCGGTGACCCTCAAATGCACTTCCCCTGTCTTGGCATAAGGCGCCACAGTGGGATTCGTCATGCTCTCCAGATCCGTAATGCAGCTTTCCACCCCGCTCTCTCCAAGGCCGCAGATTTTTACCATTTCCGAATAGATCACTGCTGCCCCGTTCCTGGCCGTAAGCTGTGCGAAATAAGGCATGATGCTGTTTTCAAACATGGGGTGAAGTTCATTCGGAGGCCCGGGAAGCAGAACCATCCGTTTCCCGTCCTTTTCCATAATGATGCCGGGCGCCGTTCCATTATCATTATCCACAACCTTTGCCCCTTCCGGGATCAAAGCCTGCTTTTTGTTATTTTCAGTCATCTTAATCCCGCGTCCGCGGAAATATTCTTCAATTCGATTTAAGGAGTGAGGATCCATGACAAGCTTTTGTCCGAAAACAAAGGCCGCGGTCTCCTTGGTCAGATCGTCCTGAGTGGGCCCCAGCCCTCCTGTCAGAATCAGCACATCAGACCGGTTCAAACCGGTTTTCATTGCCTCCGCCAACCGCTCCTGATTGTCTCCCACCACCGTCTGGTAATAGCAGGACATTCCCAGAGCCGCACATTTTTCTGCCAGGTAAGCCGCATTGGTATTTACGATATTACCCAGCAGCAGTTCCGTGCCTACCGAGATAAATTCCACTGTCATCGTATTCACTCCTTCCTGATATCCGGCCTTACTTGGGATCTTTCATCACGTCTTTATTTTTTATCAGATAATCCGCCAAAGATACGATCGTCAGGATCAGCGCAATCCACATCACAATTGTCGTTAAAGGCGCCAGAACTGCGATATCGGCGATCATCAATACAATCATGACCATCTGGAATGTGGTCTTGAATTTTCCCCAATAGCTGGCTGCGATCACCACGCCTTTATCTGAAGCAACCAGACGGAACCCGCTGATGATAAATTCCCGGCTGATGATGATGATCACGACCCAGGCAGGGATTTTTCCCATTTCCACCAGACAGATCATGGCAGAGCACACCAAAAGCTTATCCGCCAAGGGATCCATGAACTTTCCGAAGGTTGTGACAAGATTATACTTTCTGGCGATCTTCCCGTCCAGCAGATCCGTCAGGCTGGCGACCACAAACAGGGCCAGCGCGATCCACTTTCCGGCCCCGCCGCCAAGAGGGGTCAGCATAAATACCACAAAGGGCACAATCATAATCATTCTCAGAATGGTCAGCTTATTCGGTAAATTCATCTTCCAGTTCTCCTATCAAATCATATTCATACGCTCCGGTAATACGGGCCCGGACAAAATCCCCGCTCATCAATTCGCGGGAAGTATGGATGAACAGCAGGCCGTCCACGTTGGGCGCATCCATATAGGTTCTTGCAACGTAGGCGTTCTCCCCGTCCACCCGTCCTTCGATCATTGCGACAAGCGTCTTTCCGGTCATGGACTGCGCCTTTTCAAAAGCGATCTCCTGCTGCAGTTCCATCAATTCGGAGCGCCTCGCTTCTTTAACCTCTTCCGGAACCTGCTCCGGCATATCAGCCGCAACGGTTCCCTCCTCACGGGAATAGGCAAATACACCGAGACGGTTGAATTCCAGTTCATCCACAAAATTATAGAGCGTGACAAAGTCTTCCTGCTCTTCTCCCGGGAAACCGCTGATCAGCGTCGTTCTCAGGCAAATATCCGGTATCTGCTCACGCAGCCTGGCGATCCGCTCCCGCAGTTCCTGCTGGTTGGTTTTCCTTCCCATTTTCTTCAGAATTCTGTCCGATGCATGCTGAATCGGCATATCCAGATAGTGACAGATCTTCGGCTCCGTCCGGATCGTCTCGATCAGTTCTTCCGTAATTTCCTCCGGATAGCAGTACAGCAGACGGATCCAATACAGTCCCGGGATCGCACACAGACGTTTCAGCAGCTCCGGAAGAGCCTTGCGTCCATACAGATCCTTCCCATATACGGTAGTCTCCTGAGCCACAAGGATCAGTTCCCGCACGCCTCCTTCTGCAAGCCTGCCCGCTTCCTCCACGAGCGTTTCCATGGGAACGCTTCGATAACTCCCGCGCACCTTTGGTATGATGCAGTAAGTACAGCGCTTATCACAGCCTTCCGCAATCTTCAGGTAGGCATAATATCCTCCCGTCGTCACACTGCGGCGTTTTCCATATACCAGCGCCGCATCCGGTTCTGTGATGTGGTTTTGACACTTTCCGGCCGCCACTTCCTCTATGGCATCCACTACCCGGTCAAAAGCCATGGTACCCAGGATTTCATCCACCTCCGGAATCTCTTCCTGGATCTCTTCGCGATAACGCTGGGCCAGGCATCCTGCAACAATCAGCACTTTCAGCCTGCCCTCTTTTTTCAGTTCCGCCATCTGCAAAATTGCATTGACGCTTTCTTCTTTCGCATCTCCGATAAAACAGCAGGTATTGACCACCGCAGCCTCTGCTTCCGTCTCATCGTCCGTAAATGTATGGCCCCTTTCAGCGAGCATGCCAAGCATCATTTCTGTATCCACCAGATTCTTGTCACACCCCAGGGAAACAATTAATATTTTCATAGAATATCCTTATTGAAAACAACGGGTGTCACGCTTCGCGGGCACCCGTTGTAACGAGAAACGCGCGCGGCAATTTCTCTTCCCTCCGTTAATTTTCAGGCGTTTCCGCCTCCGTCTCCTCTTCTTCGTCGCTGAGTATCTTGATCTTTCCTTCATTCAGTTCTTCTACAGCAACGGACAGAGGCTTCATGCTGTTCTTCATATTCACCAGGGGCTCATCTCCCCCGATAATCTGCCTTGCTCTTTTTGCCGTCGCCATAACAATGGAATAACGGCTGTTCACCGCCTTGCCTTCTCCGTGCTCCGCCTCGTCGTTTACCACCTTGATCAGATCGCTGTAAGAGGGATGTAACATGTTTTATTCTCCTTTCACCAATGCGTCCAGCTGTGAACGCATATCCGCTATCAACTGTTTATTTCTTGCCGGATTGTTGCGGGCTGCAGAAATAATCGCATGCATCTGCTCCACGCATTCTTCCAGCTTATCATTAATGATAAGATACTCGTACTGCTCTATACCTTCCGCCTCTTCCGACGCACGTTCCAGCCTCTGGAGGATCACTTCCTCTCTCTCCGTACCGCGTCCCATCAGGCGCCGCTTCAATTCTTCAGCGCTCGGAGGCATCACAAACAAAAGCAGCGCTTCCGGAAACCGCTCTTTCACCTTCAGGGCTCCCTGGATCTCTATCTCCAGAATCACATCCCGCCCGGCATCCAGCTGCTCTTCCACATAAGCTCTCGGTGTTCCATAATAGTTGCCGCAGTAGCTCGCATACTCAATCAAGCCTTCCTGCGCAATCGTCCGTTCAAAGGTCTCCCGGTCCACAAAGAAGTAAGATTCGCCGTCCTTCTCCCCTGGCCTTGGCGCCCGGGTCGTCATGGAAACC
>USKC01000139.1 GCA_900555195.1 uncultured Lachnospiraceae bacterium | reverse complement strand
GTTTGTGATTGAAAAGGGAAAAAAGGCGGCTAAGAGAGCGTGGATGAGACGTTGACAAAGAAGGTATAATAACATATATTTTGCATTGGTGCCAACCGGATGACTGGAAATACGCCATACGGCAGAACTTTTGTAATAGTTCAGACAAGTCTGAACCACTACGAATTTTTTCCGGAAGGGAATTAACAAGCGGCACCTGAATGTGCTACACTACATATGGTTCAAAACGCGCAGAAAATGTCCGCGGTTATGCAAGCGCTTCGGGGATGGCGGCCGGGAGGCCGTATGGAATCGGAAGATGAGATAAAACGGGAGATGAGGAAAAAGAATGAAGAAGGAGAAAGCGTTGGAACGCCTAAAACAGGAAATAAAGGAACTGTTTTCGGAGGAACTGATGACGCAGATGTTGGACGGCGGCATGACGGAGGCTCTTTTCATTCATGGAAAGGCGACGGAAGACCTGGAAGAGGCGTTGCATATGGCGGCAGACGCCTGGCTGGACATGGTTTTGGCGGAATGGGAAGAGGAAGAGGCGCTCAAACTGGGACGGGAAGAAAAGGAAAAGAAAACCTTCCGGGTGATCCTGGATTCCTTTGAGAATTCTATCCTGAATCTGGAACCGGAGGAACTGAAGGTTCTGGCCAAGATATGGACGAGTGGAGAGCTGGATCTGTATGAACAGATACAGGCAGCGGAGTTTGTGCGCAAAGGATGGGTACAAATTTTCATGGAATCCCAGGATGCATGCGTTTTCAGCATGTCGCTCCAAATACATGATAGCCTTGTGAACGGCATCACTGAGGAAAATGGGGAGAAATGGGCCCTGCTGCATCTGTTTAAAATTATTTCCAGGGCAGCGGCGAATCTGTACGGGGTTGTGGAAAAGACATTCCTCATCCGGATGCTGCAGCATATAGATGAAGAAGGCGATGAGAAGCTATTTGGCCAGGGGAACCAGGAACAGTTGGAAGCGGTCCTGTCGTCCGTGCTGGAAGAGGAGAGCTGGGAAAAAAACTTCTGGCTGGATGGCGAATATCTGGTTAACGACAGCTTTGAATCCAGGGAGGAATATCAAGAATTTCTGCATGAGGTTCGGGGGAGGAAGCGCTGGATTCCGGATTTAGAAGAACTGGAACGATATGCGAAAGACGAAGAGAATGAGGAAAACAGGGAATATCAGCTGCTGAACCGCGAGTTGTCCCGGATTATAGGGGATGCGGATATGGCGGATGAGTGGATGATGAATTTGGATTTTCTGGCGGTTGAGAAGGAAGTGGGGATAGAAGACCTGCTTGGCTATTTGTTCTCTGTCGGGCTGTATTTTCCCACACGAAAAAGAGGGGAAGCCTTTGCCGGCCAGCTGGCGAATTGGCTGTATGGGCTCAGGCGTTGGAAATACGCGGGTTATAGCGCGAAGGAACTGGGGCTGGCAAAGGAAGCGCTTCCGTCGGAGACAATCTTGGATAAGATGCTTCTGGAGAAGCCGGGAACGGTGACGAAGATGAAGAAGCCGGGCAGGAATGATCCCTGTCCCTGCGGGAGCGGGAAAAAATATAAATATTGCTGCGGCAGATAGATGACAGCCGTCCGGCCTTGCCTGAGCGGTTATGACGAAAGGACTGAGACGGCTGGATATCCGGACGAAGAGGCGGGGGAGCGAATGGAAGAAAGCGGCAACAGGGCGGCGTGACCGCCGGATAGCCCGGAAGGAGGAACTCATGACAACGGAAAAAAAGAATCATTTGCGCTCGCCCTTTTCAGACGGAAGGGCTTTCTCGGCTTTTATGTTGGGGTTATGCCTGTGTTTCTATCTGTTTTTTGCTTGTTTTGACGGAGCGGTTATCTGTGTGGATTCGCCCAGCTATATTGAGATGGATATTTCCAGGGAACCGCTGTACTGCCTGTTGCTGGCGGCTTTCCGGGCTGTGTTTTCCGGTTTTGGAGCGGATTTCTATCTGACGGCGGTGGCCTTTTTTCAGAGCATCCTGGCGGCGTTTGCTACCTGGAGCCTTGTGAACTACATTCGTAAGGAGTGCAAAACGCCCAAACTCGTCTCCCTCCTGCTTTTGTGCATGCCCCTGGCGGTCTCCCTGCTTTGCCGGTTTGCGGCCAGACGGGGCTCCATGTATTCCAACAGTATTCTGACGGAGGGAATCACGATTTCCTGTTACCTTCTGTTCTTTCGCTATCTGCTGGAATATTGTTTTCACCAGACCAAAAAAGGTTTGGTATTAAGCTGTGTGGTGGCATTCCTGATGATTTCTGCCAGAAAGCAGATGGTGATCGCCCTGGCGATGCTGGCGGTCTGCATTCTTGTCAGAGGAATCCGGAGCCGGAATGCAGGAAGAAGCGTGGCTCTCCTCGCAGTCTGTGCGGTTGGTGTCCTGGGAGGGAGTACGCTGCTGGATTTAGGGTACAATTATGTGGTCAGACAGGATGCGGTCCGGCATTCCAGCGACGGCCGGTTTATTACCACGATGGCATTTTATACGGCGGAACGAAGTGATGCGGCGTATATCGAAGATGAAGAGATCAGGGAGCTCTTCCTTCAGATCTATGACGCCTGTGACGAGCAGGGATATCTGAAGCACAGCGCAGGGAAGGGCTGGCTGAACCGGGTAGAGCATTTCGGAGATTCCTATGACTGCATTCAGATTGACACCATGTGGCCCGCTGTCAATGCGTTCGTGCGGGAACGGTACGGAGAGGATGATGTGGTGCTGAGTGAACATGCGGATCGGATCATGGGTGTGATCAATGTGTCGGTGCTGCCCCATAATCTTGGGAAGCTGACAGCTTCTTTCCTGGACAACTTCCTTTCTGGCCTGATTACGACGGTGGCGCAGAGAAATCCGGTTCTGAACTGGTACAGTCTGGTTGCGTATTGTGTATATCTGCTGTTGTTTTTGTGGAACCTGTGGGTTGGAAAGAATCGGAGAGTGCTTCAGATCGGAGGACTTGTGCTTCTGTCCATTTTCTTCAATGTGGGGCTCGTTTCCCTGGTGATTTTCTGTCAGACGCGTTATACGATTTATAATATGGCTTTGTTTTACATCGCGCTGATCCTGATGCTGAATGAATGGTGGAAGGCGCGCAGCTTTTCGGGCAGATTTGCGCGCAGCGCTTTGGATAGGCCGGAACGCTGAAGGGGGATGGTCACATGTTGTTTAATTCTTATGTTTTTCTTTTCCTGTTCCTGCCGCTTAGCCTGATTGGATATTATCTGTTCGTGCATTTGGGAAAAGGGACGGCGGCGAAACTTGTTTTGACCGCTGCGTCTCTGATTTTCTATGCTTATGCGAATCCGGTGTATCTTCTGATCCTTCTGGGCAGTATTCTGTTTAATTATGCGCTCTGCCAGGGGATTGTCTATGAAAGGAAGCGCACGGGGGGCAGGCGGGCTTTCTGCAATGCGCTTTTGATTGCCGGCATTGCGGGCAATCTGGGCTTGCTGTTTTATTTTAAATATTATGATTTCTTCGTGGAGAATCTGAACGCTGTCTTTGGAACCTCTTTTGTGCTGAAGGGGTTGATTCTGCCTTTGGGGATCAGTTTTTTTACCTTTCAGCAGATTGGCTATGTGGTGGATGTGTGGAAGGGGGAGGCAAAAGTGTGCTCCTTCCTGGATTATATGCTGTTCGTCTCTTACTTCCCCAAGCTGACACAAGGGCCGATCACCGTTCATGAGGAACTGCTGCCGCAGCTTGCCGGGATCGGAAAAACGCGATTTCCTTCGGAGCGTTTTACGGCGGGCATCTATCTTTTCACCATGGGCATGGTGAAAAAGGTGCTGGTGGCGGATACGTTCGGAAAGGCGGCAGATTGGGGATATTCCAATGTGGGGTCGCTTACCGGAACGGATAGCCTGCTTCTCATCCTATTCTATGCCCTTCAGCTGTATTTTGATTTCAGCGGTTACTGTCAGATGGCCAGAGGGCTTTCCTGGATGTTTGGCCTGGAACTTCCGGTGAATTTCCGTTCGCCTTATAAGGCGTCCAATATTGTGGATTTCTGGAAGGGATGGCATATCACGCTGAACCGTTTTTTCACCAGGTATATTTATATTCCCCTGGGAGGAAACAGGAAGGGGAGAGGGCGAATGTATGCGAATCTGCTCTTTATCTTCCTTCTGAGCGGCCTGTGGCATGGAGCGGGCTGGAACTTCATCCTGTGGGGCGCGCTCCACGGCGTGCTCTATCTGTTTACGCGGATGTGGCAGCTTCACAGGAAGCGTGTGGAAGACGGACAGCCCGTTTTATCAGGGAAAAAGAAAAAAAGCAGCGGATCCGTTTCCGCGGGCAGGATAGCGGGAACGTTTCTGACCTTTGCTTTCTGCTGCTGTGCGTGGGTGTTTTTCCGGGCGGAAAGCGTTTCCCAGGCGCTTGCTGTGTTTGAAAGGCTGCTGCACGGCGGATTTGCGCTTCCTTCTGTAGGCCTTATGGAAGGGTTCAACTTAGATGAATTCTGGTATATTCTCAAGCTGGCGCATTTGGACAGCCTGCCGTTCGCCCAGTATTATCTGGGAATTGCCATCACGATTGGCACGCTGCTCGTGGTGTTCTTCGCTCCGAATGCGGATGAGAAGGCGGAACGTTTCCGGCCTACGGCCTGGAATGCGGCGGTGACGGCATTCCTGTTTTTGTGGTGTACGTTTTCCCTGTCGGGAGTGAGCAGTTTTTTGTATTTTCAGTTTTAGGAGAGGTAAGCATGACCCAATCAAAGAAATGGCTCCTGGTGTTTGGTGTGATCTGCAGCCTGGGTTTCCTGGGGGCTGCGGCCCTGGTGCTTCTGGTGGATCCGTTCTTTCAATATCATAAGCCGCTGTCCGGTTTCCCCTATAAGGTGGACAACCAGCTTTCCCAGAATCCGGGAATGGCGAGAAAGCTGGACTATACAAGCGTGCTGCTGGGTTCATCCATGACGGCGAGTTTTGATACGGACTGGTTTATGGAGGAACTGGGAGAAAATACGGTAAAGCTGAGCTATAACGGCGCATATCCAAAGGATGAAGCCAATATCATGGAACTCATTTTTGATGCCAAGAAAGATACGGTGCAAACGGTATTCATGGCGATCGATCAGGGAACCTTCTCTGCGGATGTGAATGAGACCAAGTATCCCATTCCGGAATATCTGTATGATAAGAACCCGTTCAATAACATTCAATATGTGTTCAATAAGGACGTGATCCTCAACTATATTCTGAAGCCTCTGGTGGATGAGACGGAGCGGACGGATTGGACGCAGCTGTATAAGCCGTGGTGGACGGATCAGTATTATACCAAGGCGAATGTGCTGATGTATTATGTGCCAGCCGAAGAGGCGGAGGAAGAGATGGAAGCGGATGTGTTTCTGGATGGAGTGGAGGCGAATCTGCAGACGAATATCCTCCCTTATATCGAAGCGCATCCGGAGACGGAATTCGTCTTTTTCTATCCGCCCTACAGCATCCTTTACTGGAATGATGTGATGAGGCAGAAGCAGCTGGATGCGGTGATCGAGGAGCTTTCTTATATGACGGAACGTTTGCTTTCCTATGAGAATGTGCGGGTTTTCTGCTTCCAGAACCAGAGGGAGATCGTCTGTGATCTGAACAACTATGCGGATTATACGCATTATCATGCGGATGTCTGCAGGTATATTGTGGAATGTTTTGCGAACGGCGACTGTGAGCTGACGCAGGAGAACTATGAAGGTGTCTTCGAGGATCTGCGGGAACTGGCTTCTGGTTATGATTATGAGGCGATCTATGATAACTGGTATGATTGACGGGCTGCTTTTCAAATATGGAACGGATGTCCTCAGGCAGACAGGAAATGAGAGGTAAAAATGATCAGAGAACTGTTGGTGGCATTTTTGGTTTTGGTTGCGGCTCCATTTTGCATGGGACTGCTTCCCGCCCTGGCCATGCCGGGAGAAGAGCCGGCGTGGAAAAGGCTGGAAAAAGCGGAAAAGAAAGACCACATGGGAAAGAAGGAACAAAAGGACAGAAAGGGATGGATGGCGCGCCTGATGGGAAGGGAGCCGGTAAGCGTCTGCCCGGCAGCAGTGTATGCGGCTGGCTTTTTGCTGGAACTGGCAGTATTTCAGCTGCTGGCAGTTCCGGTCATCATCGCGAAACCCTGGGGATTTCCTGTCATTGTGACGGCATATTCCGTGATGCTGGCTGTCCTGTCCCTGGCAGGTGTGCTGATTGGATTCCCGGTTTTGAAGGGATTGGCGCAGGATATACATGGGTTGGTGACAAAAGGGTGGAAAAAGCCGCAGGCAGAGACCTGCATCTATTTCCTTTTGGCCGCAGCGCTGATCCTTTTTCAGATGTATATGGCATATACGCATGCTTTTTTTGATGGGGATGATGCTTATTATGTGGCGCAGTCCGTGATCACGGATGAAACGAATGTGCTTTATCGGATTCTGCCTTATACGGGGCTTACCACCACCCTGGATGTGCGCCATGCGCTGGCATCCCTTCCAGTCTGGGAAGCGTATCTGGCGAGGGTGACGGGAATTCATGCGGCGATCATCGCGCACAGTGTGCTGCCGCTTTTGCTCATACCGCTGACCTATATTGTTTATTTCCGGATAGGACAGCGCCTGTTTCGCGGGCAGGGAAGAAAAACGGCGGCTTTTCTGATTGTGGTGGGGATTCTCCAGATTTTCGGGAATACGTCTATTTATACCAATGCCACTTTTTTCCTGATGCGTACCTGGCAGGGCAAATCGCTGCTGTGCAATCTGGTGCTGCTGGTGATTGTGTGGATACTTTTGCAGCTTTGGGAGGAGAAGAAGGGCGTCGGTCAGAGCGGCTGGTGGATTTTGCTTGCTGCCAATAATATAGTCGCGGCCATGGCGACCACTATGGGAGCATTTCTGGCAGGGCTTCTGATCGCCCTGACCGGGCTGGTGCTGGCGATCAGGCAGAAGCGCCCGGCGGCACTGATTCCGCTGGCGGCAAGCTGTATTCCATGCGTGGTATATTTGGCTGCGTATGTGATCCTTGTGTCATAGCAAAGATGAGAGTGGATGTATGGGACTAGTTCAGACAGGTCTGAACTGCTACGATGTATGGAGGAAAGCGATGAGTGAAATATGGACGATTTTCCTGGATTATTGTGGGAGCGGAATCTATCCTTTTTTGTTTCTGATAGCTCTTATCTATCTGCTGGCAACGGAAAAGGATAGGAAAATACGGATCGTTCTGGCAGAGACTTCCGTAGTGATCACGGTGCTTTTTTTCTTTCCCCTGTTCAAGACGGTGATGGATAAGGTGGAAGAGGCAGGCACTTATTACCGGATCCTCTGGATGCTTCCGATGACGGTGGTGATCGCCTATGCAGGGGTAAAACTGATCGGAAAACATACGCGGATCGGCCTGGTCATTCTGGCTGCGGTCTGCATCTATCGTTTAAGCCGTCGGATCCGGCGGTTTTTGCAGCCTTTTCTTGGAGGAATTGAGAACCTGGAAAAGGGACGGCCAAGCGGAATGGAGCATTACCAGGGACCGGCAGAGTTCTCCGCCATAGCAGCACGGTTTGTGGAAATGGAAAGGCAGCTTCAAAAGAGCGAAGCCGAAAGGATTAAGCTGGATGGAGCCAGACGGCAGCTCTTGGCAGATATTTCCCATGATCTGAAGACGCCGGCAGCTGTGATCCGGGGATGTGCCCAGGCTCTTCAGGATGGAATGATCCCGGAAGAAAAGCGTTCCGGTGCACTGGATACGATTATTCGGAAAGCGGATCAGGTCAGCAGTCTTTTGTCGGCTTTTCACGAATACAGCAAGCTGGAACATCCTCAGATGCCTGTGAACCGGAAACTGACAGATGTGGGATATCTGGTACGGGAATATTTTGCCGGAAGATATCAGGAGCTTGAA
>USKC01000138.1 GCA_900555195.1 uncultured Lachnospiraceae bacterium | reverse complement strand
CGAAGGCTCTTTCCGGTGGTCAGAGACAGCGTGTTGCTATGGGACGTGCTATCGTTCGTAATCCTAAGGTATTCCTGATGGACGAACCTCTGTCCAACCTGGATGCTAAGCTGCGTGTGCAGATGCGTGTTGAGATCTCCAAGCTGCATCAGAGACTGGGCACCACCATCATCTATGTAACACATGACCAGACCGAAGCTATGACTCTGGGAACCAGAATCGTAGTTATGAAGGATGGCGTTATTCAGCAGGTTGATACTCCTCAGAATCTGTATGAGAAGCCTCAGAACCTGTTCGTAGCAGGATTCATGGGATCACCTCAGATGAACTTCCTGGATGCTGTTGTGGAAGTAAACGGAGAGAATGCCGGCCTGAAGATCGGCGGCAAGGTAATTCCGCTTCCTCCTGCAAAAGCGAAGAAGGTAATTGAAGGCGGCTATGCTGGAAAGACCGTTACCTTCGGTATCCGTCCTGAGGATGTATATGATTCTCAGATGTTCATCGAGACTTCAAAGTGTGTATTTGAGTCCACCGTTAAGGTTTACGAGCTGCTTGGTGCAGAAGTTTATCTGTACTTTGATCTGGCTGATTATCCGATCACTGCAAGAGTGGATTCCCGTACGACGTCCAGACCTGGAGATACCATCAAATTTGCATTCGATGTTGAGAAGATACATATTTTCGACAAAGAGACCGAGCAGATCATCACCAACTAATCATAAGAATTCAGAGGGGAAGATGCATTGCATCTTCCCCTTTTTGATATAAGAAAGGGGAATTGACGAAATCCGAAAATTGCTTTATAGTAAAGAAATACTGGGAAAGGACGTAGAGGAAGATGATTTCCAATCAGGTAATACAAAACAGCATAGATGAATTGCGCATGATAACCAAAGTGGATCTGGGCGTATATGATGTGGAAGGGATGAAGGTCGCGGCCACAACGGAAGAAATTGATATTTCCAGAGATATTATTGAGAATTTTGCAACTTCACCTGCGGACAGCCAGGTGGTGGGAGGGCGTCATCTGCTGAAGATACTTGATGACGGAGATCCTTCCTATATTCTTGTAGCCCAGGGGCCGGATGACAGTGTATATATGGTGGGGAAGATCGCGGTGAGTTCGATCCAGAACCTGATCGTAGCGTATAAAGAGCGCTTTGACAGGAACAACTTTTTCCAGAACCTGATCCTGGATAATCTTCTCCTTGTGGATATCTATAACAGGGCGCAGAAGCTGCATATTGAAGTGGAATGCCCCAGAATTGTTTATTTGATTGAAACCCGGATCGAGAAGGACAACAGCGCGATGGAATTGCTGAAGAGCCTGTTTTCCAGCCAGAACGGGGACTATATCACTGCCGTTGATGAGAAAAATATCATATTGATCAAAGCGCTGGAGAGAATGGATGATTCGGAGGCCATTGACAAAACGGCGGAAATGATCGTGGATATGATGAACAGTGAGGCTATGATGAACGTGCGCGTGGCGTACGGAACCGTCGTGGGAGAGCTGCGTGAGGTGTCCAAGTCCTATAAGGAAGCCAAGCTTGCCATGGATGTGGGCAAGATCTTCTATGCGGAGAAAAATGTGATCGCCTATGCGCGTCTGGGAATCGGACGTCTGATCTATCAGCTTCCGGTCAACCTGTGCAAGATTTTCATTGAAGAAATCTTCGGCGATAATGTTCCATATGATATGGATGAAGAGACGCTTACCACGATCAATAAATTCTTTGAAAACAATCTGAACGTGTCTGAAACATCCAGACAGCTGTTTATCCACAGAAATACGCTTGTATACAGGATTGAGAAGCTGCAGAAGAGCACAGGCCTGGATATCAGGGTATTTGATGATGCGCTCACCTTCAAGATTGCGCTCATGGTGGTGAACTACATGAAATATCTGGAGAGCATTGACTATTAATTGAGGAAGAGTTCAAATGGCCCCTATGGGCTTTGTGCGTGTATGCCGTTTCATCCCCTGCCGCGGCGGAGGATGAAGCAACATACATGCATAAAGCCCATGGGGGCCATTTAAACTGTTTCGAACCGAGATGGTATTGCACCCTTACCCTTGTTTCCTGCGGCAGTCCTAGTCATATTTGGGCCCTAGTCCGAATAGAATTAGGACTATAAGGAGGGACAAGGGTGTTTTATTATAACAGGCAAATTATATACCTCGATCTGATGAGAGCGGGAGAACGAATAAAAAGCGCCGGATTCCTGAAACTGGAAGAGGTGGGCGAGGAGATCAGATGGCAGATACGGATTCAGGGGCTGGGAGAAACGGATAACGGCTTTTACGATCTCAGGGATGAAGAGGGAGCTGCTGTGGACAAGATCCTGCTGAAGCATGGAGGAGGCAGCTATTCCCGTACGTTTGAAAGAACGGCAGTCAGCCGCGGAGGACGGCCATATGCAGAGATTTGCGGTCTGAGGCTGGAACTTACAGGCGGAAGGAGAGTGGAAGGAAACTGGAGGAGTGCAGCAAGGCCGCAGGGCGGGAGTGCGGTTTCGGTGCCTGTGGAGAAGGAAAGCCAGAACGAAATAGGAGGCCATGGGCACATCAGGGATAAGGAAGAAGCGGACGGAGAGAAAAGCAAAAGGATGGAGAGGGTGTGCCCGAAAAGGCTGGATCGTTCGGAGAAGGTATCAGAGATTCAGGAAAAAACCGCGAAAGAAGCGCAAAGGACGGTGGACGACAGGCTGAAAGCCGCTCAGGTGGAAAGCGCTTTGGAAAAAGGCGCTTCGGAAGAGGGAGCCCAAGCGGAACACATGCGGCAGGAAGGCATGCAAATGGAGCGTGGAAGGAATGATAAAGAACCGGTAAAAGAACCGCAGGGCGGCGGGCAGGAAAAACTGTATGAGGACAAATGGGAGCAGCTGCAGCACCTCTATCAAACGGTGCATCCGTTTGGGGATAAACGGGAATACCTGTCCATAACGCCGAGGGATTTCGTGATACTTGGGCAGGAATACCAGAAGATGGTGCATAACAGCTTTCTGCTGCATGGGTATTATAATTACCGGCATGTGATCCTCGGCAAAGTGGGAAAGGAAGGAGAAGAGAGCTACTATCTGGGAGTTCCGGGCGTCTTCTATGAACGGGAGAAAATGGCCGCAGAAATGTTTGGTTTTGAGGCCTTTGAGGGCCAAAGCGTTCCGGCCCGGCCGGGAAGCTTTGGCTACTACATGAAAAAGGTCAGGCTGTAGGAGCCTGGATGAAAGTTTAACGGCCCTGGTATTGCTGAGGGGGCAGACCGGTAAACTTTTTAAACTGCTTATGAAAGTAGGAACTGCTGGAAAATCCCGTCCATATCAGTCTACCCCTCTCAGCGAGGTGTTCGGTATAAAAGGGAGCAGGATCTTACGAAATCCTTCCAATTCTTCCCGGGTGCAGGAGGTAAACATGGGGGAAATCACGCCGTCGCTTTCCGCATAGGACTGAAGGAAATAGGCGTCGCAGCCTTGCAGCCAGCAGCCGATCCGCTGGAAGTCGCTGGCGCTGTGCAGTTCCCGAACAACTGTGGTGCGAAATTCATAGGCCAGTCCGCAGGTTCGGATGAAATCCACGCTGCTTCGGATACGGCCCATATCCAGTCCGGGCAGCCCGGCGACTGCGGCATAGTTGCGGGGAGAGGACTTAATATCCATTGCGATATAGTCCAGAAGCTTCTTTTCATGCAGTGACTGAAGAACCTCCGGCTGGTAGCCGTTGGTATCCAATTTAATCAGATATCCCAGCTCTTTGATACGGTAAAGAAAGGGTTCCAGATCCGGCTGAAGCGTGGGCTCTCCGCCGCTGACACATACGCCTGTAAGGATACCGCGCCGCTTGCGCAGATGTGCCAGAATATCTTCCTCAGAAAGAAGAGGGAGGGAAGCAGGATGCAGAACCAGATCCCCGTTCTGGCAAAACGGGCAGCGGAAGTTGCAGAAACCCGTGAAAATGGTGGAGGCCACATGGCCGGGATAATCCAGGAGCGTTGTTTTGTTGAAACCGTGAATTTGCATTTTGAGCCTTTCCCTGATATGATGAGTACAGTTCAGATGTAACGACAGGTACCATAAGGACGTACTGTTATTATAGACCGGAACGGCCGGGCGGGCAAGTGGGCCTTATGAAACAAGAAGAGGCCGGATCCCGGGATGGAAACAGGAAGCGTGAGAAACAGAAACGGATGAAGGGAGCGGAGCGGATGGAGAAGCCGGAGGAGGTGAAAATGCCGAATGAGTCAGAACAGCGCCATATGAAATATATGAGGGCTGCGATAAAGCAGGCGCAGAAAGCGTATGCGCTTGGAGAAGTGCCCATCGGCTGCGTGATTGTATATGAGGATCGAATCATTGGGAGGGGATATAACCGCAGGAACACGGATAAGAATACCCTTTCCCATGCAGAGATAACGGCTATCCGCAAGGCGAGCAGGAAGCTCGGAGACTGGAGGCTGGAAGGCTGTACATTATATGTAACGCTGGAACCCTGCCAGATGTGTTCAGGAGCGATCGTGCAGGCCAGGATTCCTGAGGTGGTCATCGGATGCATGAATCCAAAGGCCGGATGTGCGGGCTCCATCCTGAATATCCTGCAGGTGCCTGATTTCAACCATCAGGTCAGAATTGTGCGCGGCATCATGGAAGAGGAGTGCAGCGCGATGCTGACCGGTTTTTTTAAAGAACTCAGAGTCCGCGTGCGAGAGGAGCGCAGGCTGCGAAAGATGAAGGAGGAAAAAGATGATCAGGGAGTATGATTTAAGCGGGGAATGGAGGTTTTCCCTGAAGGACGATCGCCTGGATGATCGAATCGGCCTGCCGGGAACAACCGCGCAGGCCCGGAAGGGGGCTGTCAATCAGAAGCGGGAGACGGAGCGGCTCACAGAGGTCTATCCCTTTGAGGGAAAGGCTTATTATGAGCGTCGTGTCCATATACGCAGGGAAGATGTGGGGCGGCCGCTGCTTCTGTTTCTGGAGCGAACCAGAAAGACGAAGGTATGGGTGGACGGACAGATGGCAGGGGAGAGGGACAGCCTGTGTGCGCCCCATATATATGAACTGACGGATCTGGTGAAGGCGGAGGAATTCACTCTGCGCATCCAGGTGGAAAATACGGATTATCTCACAAAAGGAGGTCATCTGACCAGCCCGGATACGCAGACGAACTGGAACGGGATTACAGGGCGGATCGCGTTGGAAGTCTATGGTGAGGTCTCCATCCGCCATGTAAAGGCCAGAAGCGACATAGAGAACTGGACGGCAGAACTGGAACTGGAAGTGGAAAATGCGGGCTCCGAAGTGTGCAGAAGCCTTTCTGTCACGCCCTATTTACGGACGGTTGGTGGAATAGAAGGAGAAGGGGCAGGAGGAACCATGAAGGCCGAACTGGTTCTTCCGCATGGAAGAAGCGTTCAGAAAGTGGTCTATGTATTCGATACGCAGCCCCTTTTCTGGAGCGAATACCAGCCGGTTCTGTATCATTTCCGGCTTACCTGGGAAGGAGAAGGGGAAGCGGAAGAGACAGGGGCGGAGGTTGGAATGCGCTGCTTCCAGGCGGGAGAGCATGCATTCCTGATTAACGGAAAAGAAGTGAAGCTGCGCGGAAAACATGAAGGCCTTTCTTTTCCGCTGACCGGAGCGGCGCCCACCCGGGTGGAGGAATGGCTTCACATCATGGGAATCGCCAGGCGCTATGGGATCAATCATTATCGCTGTCATACCTGCTGCCCGCCCGAGGCGGCTTTCGAGGCTGCGGATTTGCTGGGTATCTATCTGGAACCGGAACTTCCCTTCTGGGGAACTATCACGGAGCCGGATGAGGAAAACCACAATGAGGCGGAACAGGAATATCTCATACAGGAGGGGATCCGGATCCTGAGAGCTTATGGGAATCATCCCTCGTTCTGCATGCTTTCCATGGGAAACGAACTGTGGGGAAGCCCGAAGCGCATCGGGCAGATTATCCGCCGGCTGCGCGATGCGGATGACCGGCCACTGTATACCCAGGGCTCAAATAACTTTCAGTTCACGCCCATGATCCTGCCGGAAGAGGATTTCTGGGTGGGCGTCCGCCTGTCCGGAAGCGATGAAAACGGTGAGAATAAGCGGCTGCTGAGAGGCTCCTATGCTATGTGCGACGCGCCCCAGGGACATATTCAGACAAGGGAACCCTCCACGATGCATGACTATGACGCGGCGATCCTGCCGCCGGAGGAAGAAGAGGAAAAGACAGGGAATGGGCTTGCCGGTCAGGAAATCGAGATACAGTATGGCACCTCGGTGAAGAAGGTGCGGGCGTCCGAAACAGGCGTTGCCATTCGGCCCAGCGCACCGGTCGTGACGCATGAAATCGGTCAGTATGCGGTCTTTCCTAATTTTGAAGAGATCAAGAAATTCACAGGCGTAACGCGGGCGCGTAACCTGGAGGTCTTTAAAGAACGTCTGGAAGAGAAGGGCATGGGCCATCTGGCGAAGGATTTTTTCTATAATTCCGGAAAGCTGGCAATACAGTGTTATAAAGAAGAACTGGAGGCAGCGCACAGATCGCGCTATGTGGCAGGATATCAGATCCTGGATATTCAGGATTTCCAGGGGCAGGGTACCGCTTTGGTCGGAATACTGGATGCGATGATGGATTCCAAAGGTCTGGTGGAAGAAGAGGAATGGAGAAGTTTTTGTTCGGATGAAGTCCTTCTGGCCAGATTTGAGCGGTACAACTATTATGAAGGAGAGCCGTTCCGTGCGGATATCGAGATCAGCTATTATAACCAGGCACAGGAACTGTTGGATAAACGGGTGGCCTGGACGCTGGAGGCGGAAGGCTGCAGCTATGCGCAGGGTGAGATCCGGATACCTGATCAGGCGTACGGCCTGACGTATCTGGGAGAGATTTCCTGCAGGCTTCCGGAAAGCGGAGGGGAAGCATTGCAGCTGCGCCTTTCCCTAGATGTGGAGGGAACAAAGATTCATAAAGAATATCCACTGTGGATATACCCTAAAAATGTGGATATCTTTCTTCCTGAAGAGAGCGGCTGTGTACAAACGGGTTCCGGACAGGTATGGGTGGCGTATGAGAAAGAACGGGCATCGGAATGGCTGGCGGAAGGAAAAGCTGTGCTGTACATGCCTGAACATGTGGAAAAAAGCGTGAAGGGAAGCTATTGTACGGACTTTTGGAATTACCCCATGTTTCGGCGGATATCCGAGGGGATGGGAAAACCTGTTCCTGTGGGAACGATGGGACTCCTGATTCGGAAAGAGCATCCCGCCCTGCGTGGATTTGCAAAAGCAACCTATACGACGCCTCAGTGGTATGCGGTATGCCAGGACTGTGACTGTGCGGTGCTGGATGATCTGGAACCGGCAGGCCTGATGCCGACCGTGCAGATGATAGACAACTTTGAAAGGAACCATAAGCTCGGAATTCTGTTTGAGGCCAATGTGGGAAAGGGAAGCGTGCTGGTATGCACGGCGAAGCTGCGCGATAAGATGCAGCGCCCGGAGATTCGGCAGCTGGTGAAGGGGCTACTGGATTACGCTGCTTCTGATGCATTTCAGCCTGCGGATACGGTGGACTGGAATGACTGGAAGAAATGGCTTGATTAAACGGAAATTTAAAAGGAAATAGCAAAAGACTGTGATGCGGCCGCAGGCTGTATCACAGTCTTTTTGAATGAAGGATGCTTCGCGAACTGCAGCATCCGTTTCTGCGGAAGTCTTATAGCTTCTGGAACTGATTGATATCCATGATGAAAACAGTACAGCCTCCCACGTCTGATTGAGAAGGGAAGGAAACGTTGTTCATCTGCATGGAAGCGGCAGCCGAAGCGGAGGGGCCATGGAATTCAGACTCATCCCGTTTGCCCGCATCCTTGCGCAGGATATTCAATACCTCGCTGATCTGTTCTTCCGGCGTACCGATTAACAGCGT
>USKC01000137.1 GCA_900555195.1 uncultured Lachnospiraceae bacterium | reverse complement strand
GAGGGGAAAAGGATGGAAAGATGCTGAATAAAACGGATGTGCGTAGAGAGTGTAGCAAGGCGGTGACATTTGAAAAGGGGGAAAATCTTGCGCAGCATGGGGCTGTTTATGAGCTGGAATGGGAGAATGCGCAGGAGGACGGGTTTGAAATTGTCGAGATTTCTTCAAAGGTGAGCGGCAGCAGGGGAGAGCTATATGAGGTGGACATCAAGGTGGATGAAGAATACAGGGAAATTCTGGAGTATTTTTGTGAGTGCCCTGCTTATTATTCCTATTCCGGGCTGTGTAAACATTGTGTGGCAACGCTGCTTCTTTATATAGAAGAGAGGAAGGGCGGCCGTGCCCGCAGCCTGCAGCCGATGAGAGGAAGGAAAATTTCGCCCGTCCGTTCCAGCTCCTATGGTTTTGAAGCGCTTCTCGGCAGATATTCGCTTCAGGATAAAGTGAGTCTGCTGCAGAAGGAGATGATCGGGAAAGTCCGTCTGGAGCCGCATTTTACGCTGTATGGAGATGTGCTGCGGGTTGAATTTCGGATTGGACACAGCAGGATGTATGTGCTGAAGGATGTGGGAACTTTCGCTGCGGCCGTGGCGCAAAAACAGCGTGTGACATATGGAAAGGAACTGGATTTCTACCATCAGGAGGAAGCGTTTTCCCCGCAGGCTTTGCCCCTGGTGCGTTTTTTGGTATTCAGTCTGCTGCAGGGCGCCACATATATGGAAGGCTATTTTCCTGAGTTATATGGGCGGGAACTGTGTGTGAGCGCGGACAGAATGGATCCTTTCTGGGAAAGCGTGGCCGCGCTTACGATCTATGGGAAGCTTTCAGGCGAAGAAGAGAAGGAATGGGTGCTGCAGGAAGGGGAACCGGAGCGGAAGCTGGACATTGCAGGAGAAGGTGCAGGGATTCTGGTGGAAATCAACAGAATGCCGATGCTCACAGGAAGAAACTATCTTTACTTTTTCGATGAAGGGAGGATCTGGCGCACGTCGGTAGAACAGCTGGAGCAGGTGAAGGAATTCCTGGAGTATATGAACGGGTTTGGGAAAAACGGCCTCTATGTGGCGCCGAAGGAACTTCCTGCGTTCACCCGGGATATGCTGCCTGTGCTCTCTCAATCGTTTCAGGTATCCATCAGAAATTTTGAACTGTCGGCTTTTTTGCCGGAGAAAGGCAGATTTGAACTTTATCTGGATGCGCCTCAGAGAAATTTGCTGACAGGTGAATTATATGTGATCTATGGAGAGGAAAAGTTTGATCTGTTTGCGCCCATTGATCTGGCGGGCCGCAGGGATGTGAGAAAGGAGATAGAGGTTTCGGGAACTGTCGCTTCTTTTTTTAATGCCTTTGACCCGGAACGGAAGCAGTTGGCTATAGCGGGGGAAGAAGAGGTCTATGCGTTTATCCGTGAAGGACTGGGGCGCCTGCAGGAGGTGTGTGCCGAATGGTCAGTGCAGATCTATATCTCGGACGCGCTCAAGGGTGTACGGATCCTTCCTGCCCCGCATATCCGCGTGGGGATATCGCTGGCTGGAGAACTGCTGGAACTATCTTTCACATCGGAAGAGCTGTCTGCCGGACAGCTGGCGGAGATTTTGTCCAGATATGACAGAAAGAGAAAATATTATCGGCTGAAGGACGGCAGCTTTCTGGATCTGTCGGATGAGGGGCTTGTGGCGCTTGCCGGACTGGGCCAGTCATTTGCCTTGCAGGAGGAGGATTTGGAGAAGGGAAGGATGGAACTTCCCGCCTACCGGGCACTTTATCTGGATGCCCGCCTGCAGAACGGGGGCTCCATCAGCCTGAATAAAGACAGGAATTTTCGCTCGCTGGTCAGAAACATGAAAACCGTAGAAGACGGCGATTACGAGGTACCAACGGAACTGGACAAGGTGCTCAGAGGCTATCAGAAAACAGGATTCATGTGGATAAAAGCGCTGAAGGCCAACGGCTTCGGAGGAATTCTGGCGGATGATATGGGACTGGGGAAAACCTTGCAGGTGATCGCTTTTCTGCTGTCAGAGTGGAAGGATGGCGGAGCGGAGAAACGGGAAATAAGCCTGGTGGTGACGCCGGCTTCCCTGGTGTATAACTGGAAGAGCGAGCTGGAACGGTTTGCGCCCACGCTTCAGGTAACGCTGGCGGCCGGCAGCGCTTCTGAGCGAAAGGCTGTGATTGCCGGGATTCAAAAGACCGGAGGCGTGCTCGTGACGTCGTATGATCTGCTGCGGCGGGATCTGGATAAATATGAAGGGATGGAAGTGGCCAATCAAATCCTGGATGAGGCGCAGTTTATCAAGAATCACAGTACCCAGGCTGCCCGGTCGGTAAAGGCGGTGCGTTCCCGCTTCCGCCTGGCACTCACAGGGACGCCTGTGGAAAACAGGTTGAGCGAGCTGTGGAGCATTTTTGATTTTGTGATGCCCGGTTTTCTGTTTTCCTATTCCAGGTTCCGGGAGGAGATGGAAGCGCCGATCATGAATAAGGGGGATGAGGAGGCGTCGGAAAGCCTTCAGAAGATGATCCGTCCCTTCGTCATGCGCAGGCTGAAGAAGGACGTGCTTTCTGACCTTCCGGATAAAATTGAGAAGAACATGTATGCGGCTATGGAAGGGGAACAGAAAGAATTATATGCCGCCCATGTGCAGAGACTGCTGTATTCGCTTTCCGGGCAGACGGAGAAGGAATATGCGTCTAATCGGATTCAGGTTCTGGCGGAGCTGACAAAGCTGAGACAGATCTGCTGTGATCCGGGGCTGTTGTTTGAGGGATATCGGGGAGGTTCTGCCAAGATGCAGCTTTGCCTGGAACTGATACGCAATGCCTGTGAAGGAGGCCATAAGGTATTGCTTTTTTCCCAGTTCACTTCTATGCTGGAACGGCTGAAGGAAGCGATGCGAAAGGAAAAGATCCAATATTACTCCCTGGATGGTTCCACGCCGAAGGCGAAGCGGCTGGAACTGGCAGAGGCGTTTAATCAGGATAAGACGCAGGTATTCTGCATCTCCCTGAAAGCAGGTGGAACTGGGCTGAATCTGACGGGTGCGGACATTGTCATCCATTATGATCCCTGGTGGAATGTGGCAGTACAGAATCAGGCAACGGATCGGGCGCACCGGATCGGCCAGCAGAATGTGGTGACCGTCTACCGCCTGATCGCGAAAGGGACGATAGAAGAGAAGATCGTCGCCTTGCAGGAGAAGAAGAAGGAACTGGCCGAACAGATTCTGGGACAGGAAGAGATGGGACTTGCCGCGCTCACGAAGGAGGCGCTGATGGAAATCCTCGGTTAGCGGACGAAAGGAACTGCCCAATCTCCAGACGGAGAGCGGGCGGTTCTGCTGTTATGTATGATTTCTCATGTGATCCTTCCCGAAGGAGTGGAACAAAGGTCAGAAGGATTTCTCCTGTCCGGATACGCCAAGGCTGTCAATGATCGTAATGACCAGGCCACGGATACTGTTCTCGGTGGTGCGGTAAGGCGCGATGCGCAACGTATAGCATCTGCCGTTCATGGCCGTTACCTCCCGGTCAATAGAGATCAGATCTTTAAGCACAATTCTGCAGTCATTTTCTATGGCTTCGTCCGGAAAGCTGTGCGCGAACAGCTGGATGGATCTGCCGATGTCATGCTCCATCAGCTGGAATTCCCGTCCCACATATTCGGTGAATTTGCGGATATTCAGGTTGCTGTCCACGAACAGGATGCCGATCATGGTGGAGGAAAGGAAGTTGGACAGATCATTGGTCATCATGGTCAGCTCATCCAGCTTCAGCTGGTGTTCTGTGTTGACCGTATAGAGCTCTTCGTTCACGGACTGCAGTTCTTCTGTGGAACTTTGCAGTTCTTCGTTGGCGGTGAGCAGCTCTTCATTGGCGGCCTGCAGCTCTCCATTTACGGTCTCCAGACGCTGGATGGTGGAGCGAAGGTCATTCTGAGATACCTGGAATTCGCGTTCCAACTCCGCGATCCGCCTTGCAGCGGTGGCATCCAGGTCATATTTCTCCGTAGTGCCTGCGATTTCCGCGGGCCGGTTCTCCAAAAAGAGTACAGCTGTCAGTTCGCTTTCTTCCCCTGTCTCAGACGGGATGGGCTGTACAGTCAGGTCAATTACCTTGCGGCCGGAAGGGCAGTCCACCACGATATCCGTGTAGGTGATAGCCGTATGCTCGGAACGGCAGCGGCTCAGTGCCGTGGCGGCCACCAGGCTCAGATCTTTATTGAGCATGCCGAAAAAGTTCAGCGTGGCTTTGCCCGGGGCGAGGGAAAGGTAATCGGAATAATTCCCGAAGAAATGCAACACCGCATTCTCTTCATTCAGAACAACGGATGCGGGCAGAAAGTTTTCAAGGAACTTGCTGTAAAGGCTCTCTGTCGCTGCATCCTCTCTCTGGTCGCCTCCGGAACGGACGCTTCTGGGAGAGATGGCCTGGATGTTGGGAATGTTAAAGGCAGGAGGCGTCAGGTCTTCGACCTTCCCTTCCCCTTTATGGAGGTAAATTTTCTCAGCGCTGCATACAGGCTTAAAGAGGCTGACATACTCACCTGCGGTCTCGCTCTTGCCGAGGAAGAGAAAACCGCCGTTTTTGAGGGCAGAGTGGAATATGGCAAATAACCCACGGCGCAGCACGGGCTGAAAATAGATCATCACATTGCGGCAGCAGATCAGATCCAATTTGCCGAAGGGCGGATCGGAGAACATATTGTGCGTCGCGAACACGATCATCCGCCGGATGTCCTTGGATATCTGATACTGGTCGTTCTGCTTGAGAAAAAACTTGGCCAGGCGGTCGGGTGTGACATCGTCAATAATATTTTCAGAAAAGACTCCTTTACCCGCCTGTTCAATGGCGCGGCTGTCCACATCCGTGGCAAAGATTTTCACATCCCGCGTCACCTGCAGTTCTTCCATCACTTCCCAAAACAGGATCGCGATGGAATAGGCTTCCTCGCCCGTGGAACATCCCGCGCTCCACACGCGGATGGGCTCGTTTTCTTTGGCCCGTTCTACGATTTTGTAGATGGCGTTGTATTTCAGCTTTTCAAAAAAAGCCGGATCCCGGAAGAAGTTGGTCACTCCGATGAGGATTTCCTTGACGAGAACATTGACCTCGTCGGCGTTATCTCCCAACAGCCGGGCGAATTCCGCCAAACTGGATGTGTGGGTTACCAACATCCGGCGTTCAATGCGCCGCAGGATAGTGGAACGTTTATAATAAGTGAAATCAATACCACTGGCATTTTTCAGGATGGTATAAATATGGGACAGAGTCTCTTCTTCAGAGAAAAGTTCTTCATCGTCTGTGAGTGAACTTCCATTCTGCGGAGCGCGCAGGAGTACGGGCGTCGAGGAAAAATTGAGGATCTCTTCGGCGATTTCTTCCGGAGAAAGCACAAAGTCAGCCAATCCTGTCTGGATAACGCTCTTGGGCATCCCATCAAATTTGGCGCTTTCAGGGGCCTGCGCGACAACCAAGCCTCCGTGTTCCTTCACCGCTTTGACGCCATTGGTTCCATCTGAACCGGTGCCGGAGAGAACTACGACAATGGAACGTTCCTTGCGCTCCTCCGCCAGAGAAGTGAAAAAAATATCGATAGGATGATTCAGGGTTCCGGGAGCATAATCGGACAGCAGCAGCTGATTGTTGCGGATCGTCATATACTTTTTAGGAGGGATCAAATAGACGGTATCAGATTCGACGGTCATTCCGTTTTCTGCTTGATAAACCGACATTTCTGTATGCTTGCCCAGAATATCCGCCATGAGACTTTTATAATCTGGGGAAAGATGCTGTATTACTACAAAACTGAATCCGCTGTTTGGAGGCATATAGCCAAAAAACTGCTGCAGCGCCTCAAGCCCGCCTGCTGATGCGCCGATCCCGATGACGAGGGGAGCCTGAGAAGCGGTATTTTTATCTGGTACGGATGGCCTTGTATCTGCTTTGCTCATGTTTTCCTCCATTCCGAAGCGTTGATGCCGCCTAAAATGCGACGTTTTGCATATTCTGTCCGGCAGAATAAAGAAACTCACTGCTGCGGGCGGGGAACATTTTCGGAAAAGGTGACGCTTCGGCACTGTTTTCCGAATCATTCCGGGCCGAAATGGACTGCCGACATTGTCTGGGTGGAACCATTCGATTATCTATGTATTCGCGCCGGAACCTATTGGCAGCTCCGGAGTTTGGCTTAATAAGTACTTCTGCATAAATTGCTCTGCCGACAGTGGAGAATCATAATAATATCCCTGTGCATAAATACAGCCTGTTTCCAGTAAGGCAGCTATCTGTCCCTGTGTTTCCACCCCTTCGGCGATGCATATCATATCACAGGCCTTGCTGATCTGCACGATATCCCGAATCAGCATTTGATTGATGGGATTGCTGGCCAATTCAGCGATGAGGCCGCGATCCAGCTTTACGGTATCGAATTTGACGCTGGTAAACAGAGGCAGATTAGCATATTGGGAACCGAAATCGTCCAGGCTGATTTTCAGGCCGCAGGAACGGAAACGGTTTACTATCTCACGGAATTCAGACGCTTCGATGCTGCCGGCGCTTTCCGTAATCTCCAATTCAACCGCATCGGCCGGAATATTCGGGTAACGGCTTTGGATGGCCAGAACAGAGGCCAAAGTGGATGGATGCAGCAACGTTACGCGGGAGAGATTTACCGACACGGGAAAGAGCCTTATACCAGATGGCCTCCATTGTTCTAGCTGGGAAAGGGTACGCTCCAAAACGAACAGATCCAACTCCCGAATGCTCCCATTTTCCTCCAATATGCTAATAAACTGCGCAGGAGATATGATAGAACCATCGTCTCTTACACCCCGAACAAGAATTTCCGCACCGTACAAGCAGCTCGTGCGCATGTTGATCTGGGGTTGAAAATAAATGGTAAAGCGGCCTGCCCTTATCGCTTCCGTAACAGAAACATAGTCGCTTTGAGCTAAGAGGAAAGCTTGAGGGATGAATACGGATCCAGTCTGCTTGGTGCGCATGACATTGCGGGCCTCATCCGCCAGATACTTTCCGGCAAAAAAACCGTCCGCCCATGCATAGCCGATCCGTGTCTCTTTTGGGTATCTGCGCTGTAGGATAGAATACAGGCGGTTGCAGCGTCCCAAAAACACCTGCCGCGTGGTATTGGGGCAAAATGCTACGAATTCCGTTTCCCAGGTGCGGAAAAGCAGGGAAGCCCCAAAGAGATCCGTTAAGGTTTTGCACACATACCATAACAATTTGCTCCCGTATTCAAATCCAAGGCTACTGTTAATGGCAGCCATGCTGGGAATATCCAGAAAGACGACCCCAAGACTGCTGAAACGGTCTGAGTTAAGGGTATAGATGGTTTCCATGTAGGAACGCAGATTAGGAAGTTCCATAAGGCGTTCTACGGCACCTATATTTGGATTGATGCCGTGAAAACGGTCTCTTTCCCGAAGCATATAGGGGATTAAAGTGCTGAAGAGAGCGGCATCTGCGGGATGTTCCCTAGAATTCTCAATACAAAGAAAGCCTTCAAGCTGTTCTTGGCGGATTAGCGGAAAGGTTGTGAAATACCATGGATGATCAGCGGTCATTTCGTTTTGTACACGGAACGGTTGAGTCCGCGTAAGGAATATGGGAGCCCGTTCTTCCACACATCTTTTCAAAAGAGGAAAACGGCTCAACCTCATTCCGGATACTGCCTGACGGATGCTGGACTTATTGGAACTGGTCCATTCAAAGGGCATGGTGATCACCTGATGCTTTTCAGCCAACATCAGGATATAGACCCTGTCTGCATGATAATAGGTACCAATGGTCTTCAGCACATTCTGCACGGATGCCTCCAGAGAATCCGCAGAAAGCATAGCGGACATACAATGGAAAGCCACATCCTTTTCAAGCTCAGACAAAGGACGTTTCATTTCTTCAGAGATCGGA
>USKC01000136.1 GCA_900555195.1 uncultured Lachnospiraceae bacterium | reverse complement strand
GTAAGAACATAAGCATTAATTTAGGAAAGGCCGATGCCCTCCTGAATGAAAGCGAACAGGTGAAGGGTGAGGTTTTCAAGCCTACGGAAAGAATTAAGGTATATATTCTGGAAGTGAAGAATACCCCTAAAGGCCCCCGTATTCTGGTGAGCCGTACCCATCCTGAACTGGTAAAGAGGCTGTTTGAGTCCGAGGTTACAGAAATCAAGGACGGAACAGTGGAAATAAAGAGCATTGCCAGGGAAGCCGGAAGCCGTACGAAGATGGCTGTATGGTCCAACAATCCCAACGTGGATGCGGTTGGCGCCTGTGTCGGCATGAACGGAGCCAGGGTAAATGCCATTGTAGATGAACTGCGCGGTGAAAAAATTGATATAGTAAACTGGGATGAAAACCCCGGCAATCTCATTCAGAACGCGCTTTCTCCTGCCAAGATTGTAGCTGTATTTGCGGATCCCGATGAAAAGACCGCAAAGGTGGTGGTTCCTGATTACCAGTTATCTCTGGCAATCGGCAAGGAAGGACAGAACGCCAGACTGGCTGCAAGGCTGACAGGTTATAAAATAGATATTAAGAGTGAAACCCAGGCCAAGGATGCTCCCGGATTCCGGTATGAAGATTATCTGGATGATGAATACGACGAGGAAGAGGGAGAATTCGAAGAAGAGTATGAAGACGGCTATGAAGAAGCCGGTGAAGAGCTTTCCGAGGAAGGCAGTGCAGAAGCTCCGGAAGAGGAAACCTTCGATGAGGAGCTGGATGAAGAGACTTCCGAAGAAACTCTGACAGAGGATAACGGAGAGAACTATGAATAAGAAGGTTCCCATGAGGCAATGTGTAGGCTGCGGGGAGATGAAAGGTAAAAAAGAAATGATGCGGGTCTTAAGGACCGCAGAGGGAGACATTGTCCTCGATGTGACAGGTAAAAAAAATGGGAGAGGCGCCTATCTGTGCAAATCCATGGAATGCCTGAAAAAGGCAAGGAAGAGCAAGGGATTGGAGCGTTCTTTTAAAATGAATATTCCAAATGAAGTTTATGACAGTCTGGAAAGGGAGTTTGAGGAGTTTGAAGCAGAATAAGATTTTATCCATGCTCGGTCTCGCAACCCGTGCTTCAGCGGTGGTCAGCGGTGAGTTTATGACGGAAAAAAGCGTCAAATCCGGTGCCGCCCGCCTGGTGATAGTGGGAAACGATGCCTCCGACAACACAAAGAAGAATTTCCGGAATATGTGCGAGTACTATCATGTGCCGTTCTACCTCTACGATACCAAGGAGGGGCTGGGCCACGCGATGGGAAAGGAAATGAGGGCATCCCTGGCGATAACAGATGACGGGTTTGCCAAAAGCCTGATCGGACATTTGGAAGAAGCCAAGTAGACGGAGGTTACAGCATGGCAAAAACGAAGATATTTGAACTTGCAAAAGAGTTGGATATACACAGCAAAGATATTCTTACCTTTCTCCAGAACCAAGGGGTGGAAGCAAAAGCGGCCCAGAGTTCGGTGGAAGATGATGCGGCAATGATGGTAAAGAAACATTTTGGTAAAAGCGAAGGAGAAAAACGCATAGTGGAAGATGCATCCATGAAGACGACAGGCGTTACGCCGGAAACGAAGACAGAAAAAGAGCAGAACGGCAGTCATGAAAAGGCACAGGAGCAGGCGCCTGCTGCGCCTCAGGCTCATGACGGCGGTGCCGATGGGAAAGAAAAAGCAGGAGAGGCACCGGTAAAGAAAAAGAAAAATATTATTTTTGTGAGCAATCCCCATAACAGCAAAATGCAGACCGGCGGCCAAAGACAGAATTCCGGCGGGAATAAAGGCGGAGCAGCTGGTAATAATGGAGACAGAAGGGGCAATGGGAACCATCCTTCCAATAACGCAAACAGAGGAAACGCAGGCGGCGCTTCCAATGGGGGCCGCGGAAATAATAATGCGGGCGGAGCCGGAAGAACGGCAGGAAACCGTCAGAACGGCAATCAGAACCGTTCTTCAGGAAGAATCGGTTTTGAACAGCCCAAGCTGATTAAGCCCCTGACCAAGCCTTCCCAGCCTCAGATGCCGGATGAAAGGCTGGAGGAACAGCGCAGACGTGCGGAGGCGGCGGAAAGAGCGGCCAGAGAGCAGAAGGCAAGAGAAGAAAAAGCGAACGCAGAGAGAGCGGCAAGGGCTGAACGGAATGAAAACAGAAGTGATGCAAGACCGGAAAGACAGCCGGACAGCAGGCCGGAAAGGCCCCAGGGAAACCGTCCGGGAAATGAAGGCAGAACGGGCAGCTATGCGGATCGGCAGCAGCAGAGAGGGCCGAGGACAGACAGACCCCAGGGCGCGCAGGGCAGCAGGCCGGATGCAAGGGGCCCCAGAAACGACAGACCCCAGGGAAGACCCGGGGAAGGGCAGAGCCGTCCCGGCTATAACGGCGGTCAGAGGCCTGGTCAGGGCTTTAACCGTAATGCAAACAGCGGCCGTCCTGGCGGAAACAATGGCCGCCCTGGCGGAAATAGCGACCGTCCTCAGGGAGAACGTACACAGGGTACGGGCGGAAGGCCGGACGCTAAGCGTTCCATGGACAATAAATTCAGGAAGCCCGCACCGGGCAAGGGTTTTGTTGCGGAAAGCCCCATTAAAGAAGGGGAGAAGCACAGAGACGAAGAAAAACGCCGCAGCGCTCAGGAAAGAGATAAGCGCAGCAAGAAAGACCTCATCTATGAAGAGGACGGCGAAGCAAAGAACAAACTGAAAAATAAGCCCGGCAGATTTATTAAGCCTGAACCCGTTAAAGAAGAGGTGAAGGAAGAGCAGATTAAAGTAATCACCGTGCCGGAAACGATAACCATCAAAGAACTGGCCGATAAGATGAAGCTGCAGCCTGCGGCAATCATCAAGAAGTTGTTCCTGGAAGGCAAGATCGTAACCCTCAACCAGGAAATTTCCTATGAGGATGCGGAGAATATAGCGATTGATTATGACATCATCTGTGAAAGAGAAATAAAGGTGGATGTCATTGAAGAACTGCTGAAAGAGGATGAGGAAAACGAAGAGGATATGGTTTCCAGACCGCCGGTTATCTGCGTTATGGGCCATGTTGACCACGGTAAAACTTCCCTTCTCGATGCTATCCGGAAAACCAATGTAACAGACAGGGAAGCCGGCGGCATCACCCAGCATATCGGTGCTTATACCGTACAGATAAACGGACAGAAGATCACCTTCCTGGATACACCCGGGCATGAGGCGTTTACCGCAATGCGTATGCGCGGCGCCAATTCAACGGATATCGCAGTGCTGGTAGTTGCGGCGGATGACGGCGTAATGCCCCAGACCGTTGAGGCAATCAACCATGCGAAGGCAGCAGGAATTGAAATCATTGTTGCCGTAAATAAAATGGATAAACCCAATGCCAATATTGACAGAGTGAAGCAGGAACTTGCTGAATACGAACTGATTCCTGAAGAATGGGGAGGAAGCACTGTATTTGCCCAGGTATCTGCCAAGACGGGCGAAGGGATCAACCAGCTTCTGGAAATGATACTGCTGACAGCAGAAATCATGGAACTGAAGGCTAATCCCAACAGACAGGCAAGAGGTCTTGTTATCGAAGCGGAGCTGGATAAGGGCCGCGGACCGGTAGCGACCGTACTCGTACAGAAGGGTACTCTCCATGTGGGCGATTTTATTTCCGCAGGAGCCTGCCATGGTAAGGTAAGGGCCATGATTGATGATAAGGGAAGAAGAGCGAAAGAAGCAGGACCTTCCACACCCGTGGAAATTCTTGGACTTTCCGATGTGCCTAATGCAGGCGAAGTATTCCTGGCTCATGAAAATGATAAAGAAGCCCGCACCTATGCAGAAACCTTTATCACACAGAATAAAGAAAAGAAGCTGGAAGAAACGAAAGCCAAGATGTCCCTGGATGATCTGTTCAGCCAGATTCAGGAAGGCAACCTGAAGGAACTTGACCTGATCATCAAGGCCGATGTACAGGGCAGCGTGGAAGCGGTAAAACAGAGCCTTCTGAAGCTGACCAATGAAGAAGTGGTGGTAAAATGCATCCACGGAGGCGTCGGTGCCATTAACGAGTCCGACGTTACCCTGGCGGCAACCTCCAATGCTATTATTATCGGCTTTAATGTGCGCCCGGATGCTACGGCAAAGGCCACTGCCGAAAGAGAAGGCGTGGATATCCGTCTCTATAAGGTTATCTATCAGGCTATCGAGGATATTGAAGCAGCAATGAAAGGTATGCTGGATCCCGTATTTGAGGAGAAGGTTATCGGACACGCGGAGGTACGTCAGATATTCAAGGCATCCGCAGTGGGAAATATTGCAGGCGCCTATGTGCTTGACGGTGAGTTCAAGAGAGATTGTAAGGTGAGAATTACCAGAGACGGCGATCAGATATATGAAGGTTCTCTGGCAAGCCTTAAGCGTTTTAAAGATGATGTTAAGGAAGTCCGTTCCGGATTCGAATGCGGTTTTGTATTCGATGGTTTCGACCAGATTCAGGAAGGCGATATTGTGGAAGCCTACATTATGGTAGAGGTTCCCAGGTAAAGCCGGTCTGTTAACGGATGGATTCCTGACAGGTAGGAGTTGCAATGAGAAAAAACAGTGTAAAAAATACCCGGATTAATTCGGAAGTGCAGAAGGTGCTTGCCGAAACGATCCGGGGAGAAATAAAGGATCCCAGGATTGCCCCCCTCACCTCAGTGGTGGCGGTGGAGGTATCCCCGGATTTGAAGACATGTAAGGCATGGATCAGCGTTCTGGGAGATGAAGCTGCCCAGAAGGAAACGATGGCAGGCTTAAGAAGCGCCTCCGGTTTTATAAAAAGCAGGCTGGCAAAAGAAATCAACCTGCGCATTACACCGGAAGTTCAGTTTATTATGGATCAGTCCATTGCCTATGGTGTAAATATGTCCCATAAGATCGATGAAGTAATGGGAAGCCAGGATATGGCACGGGACGCGGAGGCCGATGAGGAATAAGCGTTCCCTGCCTCCAGCAGGGAGGATTTATGAAGCTTTTGGAAGAATGTAAACAGGCGAAAAGGGTCGGTATCAGCGGACATATCCGTCCGGATGGAGACTGCATTGGTTCCTGTATGGGTCTATATCTTTATTTAAAGAAGGTAAGGCCTGATGCGGATATCCATATTTTCCTGGAAAAACCGGCGGATATTTTTTCCTGTATCCGCGGTGTGGAGGAAATCGACAGCGATTACGGAAAACAGGAGAAATTCGATGTGTTCTTCTGTCTGGATACTGCCTCTGACCGTCTGGGCCAGGCGGAAGAGTATTTCTGCACGGCAGATAAAAAAATCAACATTGATCACCATGTGAGCAACAGTGGCTGCGGTGATGTGAATTATGTGATACCGGAAGCCAGCTCCACAAGTGAACTGATATACAATCTGATTGATGGGGAACAGCTGGATGAGGAGATTGCCAAAGCCCTTTATATCGGCATCATCCATGATACCGGGGTGTTCCAGTATTCCAATACCGCACCGGAAACCCTGCGTGCTGCGGCACATCTGATTTCCTTCGGATTTGACTTCAGCCGGCTGATTGAAGAAACCTTTTATGAAAAAACATATCTGCAGACGCAGATATTGGGGCGTGCCCTTCTGGAAAGCATACGGTTTCTGGATGGAAAATGCGTGGTGAGCGTTCTGGATAAAAAGACTATGGATTTTTATGAAGCCACCTCCCAGGACCTGGAAGGAATTGTCAGCCAGCTGCGCAGCATTAAAGGCGTGGAATGTGCCATTTTCATGTATGAAACGGGAGTTCTGGAATATAAGGTCAGCCTGCGTTCCGGCGGGCGGATCAATGTTTCAAAGATAGCTTCCTATTTCGGCGGCGGCGGCCATGTAAAGGCAGCCGGGTGCACCATGTCCGGCAGTATTTACGATGTGGTAAATAACCTTTCCGGCCATATCGAAAAGCAGATCCTTGAACTGGAGGCAAAGGAAGAGGAAAAAGAGGGCTGAGCATGTACCATGGAGTGATCAATGTATACAAAGAACCAGGCTATACATCGCACGATGTGGTGGCCAGGCTTCGCGGGATCTTAAAACAGAAAAAGATCGGTCATACCGGAACGCTGGATCCGGCGGCAGAAGGTGTGCTTCCTGTCTGCCTGGGACAGGCCACCCGCCTTTGCGATCTGCTGACGGAGAAGGATAAGACGTATCAGGCAGTCCTTCTTCTGGGCAGGGAGACAGATACCCAGGATACCACAGGAATGGTGACGGCAGAGTACCCGGTGACTGTCAATGAGGAAGAGATTCGTCAGGCTGCTGCTTCTTTCCAGGGAGATTACATGCAGATGCCGCCCATGTATTCGGCTCTTAAGGTGGATGGAAAGAAGCTTTACGATCTGGCCAGACAGGGCAAGGAAGTAGAGCGTCAGCCGCGTAAAGTACGGATCCTGGAGATTTCGGTTGACTGGGTGGATCTTCCCCGTGCCGGAATTACAGTAACCTGTTCCAAAGGAACGTATATCCGGACTCTCTGTTATGATCTGGGAAGGATGCTGGGATGCGGAGGTTGCATGGAGCATCTGAAGCGGATCCGGGTAGAGCGCTTTCTGGTAAAGGAAAGCGTTACCCTTTCTCAGATTGAAAAAATCCGTGATGAGGGAAGGCTTTGTGAGATTATTCTTCCGGTGGAAGCAATGTTTGACGGACCGAAAGCCTTTGCCGGCGAAGCGTCAGACCATCTGGTGCGGAACGGGAATCCGGTGAAATCGGAAGATTTTTCGCGGATCCTTCTTCCTGAAGGAGAAGGAGGAGAGCGCGAGGCCGGACCGGAAGAACTTCCCCATGGGGAATTGGTCCGTGTTTACACAAAAGACGGCGGATTTCTGGGGGTTTACGAGTTTGAGGAAAAGAAGAACTGGTGGAAGCCGAAAAAGATGTTTCCAGGGGTGACGGAATCATGATTTATATTGAAAAAGAGAGAGAATTTCAGATAACGGAGCCTACAGTGGTCACCATAGGAAAATTTGACGGAAGGCACCGGGGACATCAGAAACTTCTGCGGATCATGCTGGATATCAGAAGAAAATACGGCTATAAGGCGGCTGTCTTTACTTTCAGCACAGCGCCTGCAGATCTGGTGCAGGGAAAGAGACATACTGTGATCACCACGAACCTGGAGAGAAAAAATAATCTCCGGAAGATGGGCATGGATTATCTTGTAGAATATCCGTTTACGAAAGAGACTTCCCAGATCCCCGCTGAGGATTTTGTCCGGGATATTCTGGTGAAACAGATGAATGCAAAAGCGATTGTAGTAGGAACGGACTGCGGATTTGGGTACCGCCGCTCAGGGGATGCGGCTCTTTTGGAAAAGCTGGCTCCCCGATATGGCTATCATCTGGTGGTGATCGAAAAAGAGCGGGATGAGGATCGGGTGATAAGCAGCACTTACGTGCGGGAAGAACTGGATATGGGGCAGATCGAGAAGGCAAATGAACTGTTGGGAGAGCCGTATTATATTCATGGCCAGGTAGTCCATGGAAATCATATCGGTCAGCCGATTCTGGGATATCCCACGGCAAATCTCCTTCCGCCTCCGGAAAAACATCTTCCGCCTTACGGTGTGTACGTTTCCCGTGTGCTGATTGACGGCCGTTTTTACGGCGGCATTACAAACATCGGAAAAAAGCCCACGATTCCTTCAAAGGATGGGACCGCCCCGGTGGGAGTGGAGACCTTCGTTTTTGATTACGAAGGCGATCTGTATGGCAGGGAGATCGAGGTGGGACTTCTCCATTTCGTGCGCCCGGAGAGGAAGATGTCCGGTCTGGAAGAGTTAAAGGAGCAGATTTCCCGGGACAAGGAAGAGGGGCTGACTTATTTAAAGGAGCATCCCCAGTTACTGTCACAGGCGGGATTCTGCACCAAAGACCAGTAAAGTATTCTG
>USKC01000135.1 GCA_900555195.1 uncultured Lachnospiraceae bacterium | reverse complement strand
CAGAAATTCCTAAGGTGATGGTATACTGATAGTAATGCTTTGAGAAAGAAATACAAGGGGCGCGACAACGGGCATCGCCATTTGTGGGCGCCTTATATTGGTGCGAAGGAGGTGAGGGACTTGGAAACAGAATACGCGCGTATTTTTGAAGACGGCTGGCGGGAAAGGAAAGGCTCTTTAACGTTCTCCTGTGAGGAAATCGGCCTGGCGCTTGCGAAGGATGAGGTGCGGGAAAGCTTTTTTACCGTATCCGGAAGTGAGGGGGAGCCGGTGGAAGGCTATGTGAGCTGCCAGGAAGAGCGGGCAACGTGCCTCACCTCTTTTTTTTCAGGCACATCGGAACAGATCGCTTACCGCTTCGACGCCCGCGGCATGCGGGAGGGAGAGGAAAGAAGGGGGAAGTTTTTGATCGTATCGGAATGGGGGGAATATGAGATCCCGTTCCATGCGGTGGTGCTGCATGCGGAGGTGGAAGGGCCGGACGGTCCGATAGGAAGCCTTTTTCAGTTTGTGGCTCTGGCAAAAGAGAACTGGCCGGAAGCGGTGAAGCTGTTTTATTCTCCTTCCTTTATCAGGCTGCTTGGCGGAGCGGACAGAAAATACAGGAACCTTTACCGCGGACTGTCCAGGTATCCCGGACAGGAACAGAATATGGAAGAATTTCTGGTAACGGCCCAGAAGAAGCCTCCTGTGGAATATTCCTTTCCGATCAGAGACGTGGTGGTGAACGCTGCAAAGGATGGCAGAAAGCAGGAACAGCTGTGCGAGACGGTGCGGATCATGCGGACGGGCTGGGGATATACGCGGCTGGATGTTACGGTGGAAGGCGATTTTTTGTCCGTGGAAAAACAGACGCTGCGGGAGGAAGATTTCCTGGGCAATCAATGTTCATTTCCTGTTTTTATCAGAAGGGAAGCCCTGCATGGAGGCAAGAACTTCGGACGTATCCTGTTTGCCTATGCGGGAGGGAAGCAGGAGATCCGGGTTTGCGCGAGTAATGTGGGATACCGCATACGGAGTCAGGCCGGAACGGGAGAAGGGCTCCAAAGCGGCGGCAGACGGCAGGAAATGAAGCGGATGACGGTAGAACTGGTGAAGCTCTACCAGGATATGAAGATGAAAAAGTTGGGGACGGTAGCCTGGCGGGCGCGTACGGCTGAGGTGTTGGATCGGATGCGCCGTCTGGACAGCAAGGCCCCTGAGGTGCGGATGTACCTGGCGCATCTTTTGATCACGGAGGAACGCTATACGGAGGCGGGCCGGATCCTGAAGGAACTCGAGATCACTCCAAAAGGGGAAGGGCCGGAATTGTATTGCTATTATCTGTATCTGTCCAGCCTTTACCGGCAGGAGGAGGGCTTCATGTCGGAAGTGATCCTTCAGGTGGAAGAGATGCACAGGATGTATCGGGACAGCTGGCGCATCGCCTGGCTGCAGCTGTTTCTGTCGCCTTCCCTCAGAAGAAGCGCTTCTCAGAAATGGATGTTCCTGGAAGAACAGTTTCAGAGAGGGGGAACCAGCCCGGTGCTGTACCTGGAGGCGGTCAACCTTGTTAATCTGGCGCCGACGCTGATGATGAAGCTGGACACCTATGAACTGCAGCTTTTGCATTTCGGAGCAAGGTGCGGCATCCTCTCGGCAGATCTGGCGGGACATGTGGCCTATCTGGCGGAAAAGGAGAAATATTACAGGCAGCCGCTGTTTGAAGTGCTGCGTTCCTGCTATGAGCAAAATCCGACGTCTGAGATCCTGCAGGCAATCTGTTCCCTTCTGATTAAAGGGAATAAAAGCGGGCCTGCATATTATGAGTGGTACAGGCTGGGAGTGGAACAGGAACTGCGCGTGACACGGCTCTATGAATATTTCATGATGTCGGTGGATCTGGAGAAAGAGGTGGAGATCCCCCGGATCGTGTTGATGTATTTTGCCTATCAGAGCAATCTGGATCAAGATCGCTGCGCGTATCTGTACGCGTATCTGTGCAGACACCGGCAGGAGTACCAGGAACTGTATCTGTCCTATCGGGGACAAATGGAACGGTTCGTCCTGCAGCAGCTTTATCGGGGAAGAATGAGCCGGGATCTGGCATATCTGTATCAGAATGTGCTGGAAGAACGTCTGCTCACGGAAGATAATTGCAGGCAGCTTGCGCCTCTGCTTTTCTGGCAGCAGCTGGACTGTGAGGACGACGGGATCCGCCAGGCGGTGGTGGTGCATACGAGGCTGCGGGAAGAACAGGTCTATCCTGTGGAGAACGGCAGGGCCTATGTGGCAATCTACGACCGGGACTATGAAGTGTTTCTGGAAGACGGACAGAAGAACCGTACGGCGCAGACCATCCCCTTTACCCTGACCTGCCTGATTGTACCTGGTCCCTGCATCAAAAAGCTGGAACCCCATGTGGAAGGCGTGCTGGGCTTTGATTTGTACTGCTGCGAGAATGGGCGCGGTAAGATTCAGGTAACGCAGAAGAACCTGCCGCGGCTGAGATATCTGGCACAGAGAGAAGAGATCCTTCCGGCTTTCGCCCGTTCCATCCGCATCGCGCTTCTGCGCTATTATGACGCCCATGACCAGATGGAAGAGATGGATATGCTACTGGAAGAACTGCAGAAAGGACAGATGGAAGGCGCGCTTTTATATGAAACGGCCGGGTATCTGATCCTGCGCGGTTTCTACGAGAAGGCATATGAATGGCTGGACGGGGCGGATCTGGATCGGGTGGATGAGAAAGTTCTGCTGCGCCTTGGCAGCAGGCTTCTGGAAAACGGCCTTCATACGGATGAAAAGCGTCTGACCTGTCTGGTCTGCAGCGCCTATGAGCGCGGAAAGTATGACAGCTATGTGCTGCAGTATCTGGTGCGCAACTATGCAGGGCCAAGTGAAAAAATGCTGGAGATCAGAGAGGCGGCGGAGAATTTCGCTGTGGATACATACAGCCTGACGCAAAGGATTTTAATTCGGCTGCTCTATGTGGGGGATGATGTGATGAAGCGTTCCGGGCTGCTGAAACGCTATCTGGCGGAGGGCGGCAAGGCGGAGCTGGAGGCGGCATTCCTGCACAAATGCAGCGGTCTGTATCTGATGGAAGGGGAGGAGATGGATGCCTACGTTCTGAAAGATATAGGCAGAGCGCTTCGCCGCGGGGAGAAGCTGAGCGATATGTGTGCCCTGGCCTATCTGGATTATTATTCCAGGCACAGGGATGAGCGCAGTCCGGAAGTGGATCAGCAGATCCAGATGTTTGGAGACAGGCTGTTGGCTGAGAATATTGCGCTCCCTCTTTTTCAGGAATATGCGGATATTCTGGAAGGCGCCTGGGCGCTGCTGGATAAGACCATGGTGGTCTATAAGGGAAGGCAGGAGCAGCCGGTTGTGATTCACTATCGGATCGTCAGAGTGGACGGGCATGCGAAAGAGGAAATGCGCGCGCTTGAAATGCAGCATATCTATGCAGGGATCTATGTTGCCGGATTTGTACTCTTTGCGGGTGAGAGCCTGCAGTATTATATTACCGCTGCCGGAGAGGACGGCGGATATCTGGACAGCGGAGAATTGAAGATGGGAGAGAGCGGCTTATATGCCAGGGAAAGCAGGTATGGAAGACTGAATGCGATCCTGTCCGCCTGGCTTGTGGGAGACCGCTCGGAGGCGCAGGAACTGCTGGAACAGTATCGGATGACGGAATGGATGGCAGAAGGGATCTTCAAGCCGTTGGAATGATGGCAAGACGGGAGGCGAGGGAGAGATGTTCTTAAACGGCATGGAGCGAAAAAACGGACAGGGTGGGGTTATCGGGCTGGATATCAGTGATGCGTTTGCCCAGATCAGCTATTGGATGCCGGGAACCAAGAAGCCGGAGACCCTTTCCCAGGTGGTGGGAAGGGAAGAATACATGATCCCTGCCGTTCTCTGCCGGAAAACGGACAGAGATGTCTGGGTGTATGGCAAGGAGGCGCAGAAGGCGGCCGCGCAGAAGGAGGGCATTCTGGTGGAACATCTGCTGTCCCGCGCGCTGGCGGAGGAGAGCGTTGAGGTGGACGGACAGACCTATGAGGGGGCCGTTCTGCTCGCCCTGTTTGTGAAAAGGAGCCTTTCTTTGCTTGGAGGTTCTGTGAATCTGGAGCGGGCGGCCATGCTTATGCTCACATTGGACAGGGTGGATAAGTCTGTGCTGAAACTGACCGGACGCCTGGCGATGCTTCTGGGGCTGCCGGAGGAGAAGGTGTCCTGCATGAGCAGGGCCGAGAGCTTTTTTTTCTATAATATCAACCAGCCGGAGGAACTGTGGAGACACCAGTGCATGATCTTTGCGTTTGGCCCTCACTGCCTGAAGACGCTGCTGTTTTCAGTGAACAGAAATACGAAGCCTGTCACAGTGACCGTCCGGGAGCAGGAATGGGAAGAGGTGGCAAAACCGGAGGGAGACTGTGAACAGTGGAACGAAGAGGAAAGCGGCCGGCTGGATGAACAGTTCGCAGCCCTTGCAAGGAAACTGTGCGCGGGAAGAATCGTCGACACCATCTATCTGATCGGAGACGTTTTTGACGGAAACTGGTATCAGAGCGCCCTCAGCGTCCTGTGCGCAGGCAGAAGGGTATTCCGCGGCAATAATCTTTACAGCAAGGGGGCCTGTTACGGGGGAATGGCAAAATGTCCCTCGCCCTCCGGACAGGCGCTGGAAGCGGTGAAATTGGCAAAAGAATACGTCTACCTGGGAAGCGATATGCTGAAGGTGAACGTGGGGCTGGAAGTGATGCGGCAGAGAGAAAGCGCCTATTATGCGCTGTTGGATGCGGGAGTCAACTGGTATGATGCCAGAGGGGAATGCGATTTCCTGCTGGATGCGGATCGGTCTTTTTCCCTGCGGCTTGTGCCGCTGAATGCCAGGGGGGTGAAGGAAGTGATCGTGACCCTGGACGGCGTGCCGGAAAGACCGCCCCGGACAACCCGAATCCATTTGATTGTGACCTGTACGGATGCGGAAACGATCAAACTGCGGATGGAGGATAAGGGATTCGGAGAACTGTTTCCAGCCTCCACCAAGGTCTGGGAGGAGACCCTCCGCTTGGGGGCAGGGGGCAGAAAGGAGGAAAAGGACGGTTGAGCAGAGTGAATCTGTGTCTGGGACAGTATGCCAGAACGCCGTATACCTTTGAAAAGGCGCGCACCCGCGTGTTCTGCGTGGAGGAACTTTGTTATTTCCTGAAAGAGAACGCCTGGCTTCTGGATGAAGCGGTTCTGGGAAAGGGGCTTGCCGACTGGCTGGAAAAAGAATGTGCCCTGCCGGAATTGGCCGCCAGATTCCGGGCCATGGTGAAGGGAAAAGCGAAGGTGGAGGAACTGGTGACCCTGATCCTGGATTATACAGGGTATTATGACGAGAAAGAGACCGCGAAGCTGAAGCGTCTGCTTCAGGCCAGCGCGGGTGTAAGCATGGTGGAGAAGCAGAAGGCCAGGGCTGACTATTTCCTTGCGGGCCGCCGCTATGCGCTGGCGATCCGGGAGTATCTCGGGCTCCTTTCCCGGGAAGAGGAGCTGCTTCCATCCCTTCGTGACAGGATTTATCATAACCTGGGTTCGGCACAGGCCGGGTTGTTTCTGTTTGAGAAGGCGGCCGCATCCTTTGAACAGGCCTATCGTCTGAACGCAGAGGCAGCAAGCCTGCGCTGCCTCCTGGCAGCCAGACGGATGTATATGAGTGAGGCAGAATATCTGGAATATCTGACGGAAAATGAGACATATTATGATGCATCGCTGGAATTGGAGAATCAGGTGGCGGAACGGAAGCAGCAATGGACAGATGTGCGCAATGAATCCGTCCTGGCGTCCATCCGGAGCGCTTTTTTCGCGGGGGAAGAGGCGGAATGCTCCAGGCTGATGGAAGAGGAGACGGAACGCCTGAAGGACGCGTACCGGGATTATGTGGCGCAATAAAGCCGTTATCGGGGCATATTTGGCTGCCGATGCGCCGGCCGATCGCTGGTTTTGCCCCAGAGCATTCAATGTCCTGGCTGCTTGATCCCGGAGCACCAAATTCCTGAACTGTTTTATCTTATACCTGTCCGGAATCCGGAAGGTCACAGAAGAGACGGAAGCGGCTTTTTTGAGTCTCAAGGAGCCCTTCCCTCTGCATCTTCCCAAGTTCCGCAGACAGGGCGCTGCGGTCCACACCCAGATAATCCGCCAGCTGCTGGCGGTTATAGGGGATGGTGAAGGTACGGCTGCCTGCGGATAATGCCTGAAAAGACAGATAGGACAGGAGGCGGGCCCTGATCGACTTGGGGGCTGTATGGAAAATTTTCCTGGAGAGGTTCAGGTTCTTGCGGGAGGAAATCGAGAGCAGGTTGCGCAACAGGATTTGCCCTGAGGCTTCCCGGCCTGAAGAGAGGATCGCTTCTGCAGAGAGAAACAGGATGGAAGCCTCCGAAGAAGCGGTCACATCCACCATGAGAGGTTCTTCGGGAAGGCAGGCATAGGTTTCTGCGAAGACCTTACCCGGCCCCACACTGTCCAGCATGCTTCTGTTACCCCATACGTCCAGGACTTCAACGGCAACCTGGCCGGACAACACCAACCCCATATAAACGGCTCGTTCTCCGGCGCGATAGATCCGTTCGCCTTTGGCGTAGCGTTTGATCCCGGCGTTGAGGGCGGAGAGAACTGCGGGTATCCTTTCCGCTTCTATTCCGTGGAACAGGGCTGTCTTTTTTAGAAAATACAAATCTTCTTCGGCAATTCTGCGATTGATGGGCATTTTCAGCATTCCTTTCTCATGTATTAAACAGCAGAGCCAGTCTGCTGAACCCTTTGTTTCAAAAATAAAAAGGATAAAAATGTTGTTAAAACAACATACAATCCATTCTGATCTTAGTATACTCTTCACGAAACGTCAATAGACATGCAAATGGCGGAGGTGTGAGTGAAACGTATTTGCTGCCGTTTCGGGCAGGGCCGTATGTTCCCTGCACAGGCATGTGAAAACGAACCGGCAGCAGGCGCTTTCCCTCTTCCATATGTTGCCGCGCGCGAAGGCGCGCAGATAGGAGAAAAGAATGATACGCAGAGTGATTGAGATCAATGAAGAAAGATGTAACGGATGTGGCCTGTGTGCGGCTGCCTGCCATGAGGGAGCGATTGGAATGGTGGACGGCAAGGCAAGGCTGCTGCGGGACGATTATTGTGACGGTTTGGGAGACTGTCTGCCCGCCTGTCCGGTGGGGGCCATCTCTTTTGTGGAAAGGGAGGCCGCCGCTTATGATGAAGCGGCAGTGGAAGAAAATAAGAGGAACAAAGAACGTTCCGGACAGGTTTCTTCCGCACAGACCATCACTTCGGCCGAAGGGCAGGAACGGAGGGAAGGGGCGGCTTTCCGGGGCTGCCCTGGGAGCATGGAGCGAAAGATTGACAGAAAGGCACAGGAGGAACCCAGGGAGGATACGGGCCGGGCGGCCGCTTCCTGGCTTCAGCAGTGGCCCGTCCAGATCAAGCTTGTGCCGGTCAAGGCTCCGTATTTTGACGGCGCCCACCTTCTGATCGCGGCGGATTGTACGGCCTATGCCTACGGCAGCTTCCATCAGGATTTCATCCGGGGGAAGATTACGCTGATCGGCTGTCCCAAACTGGATGAGGGAGATTATGCGGAGAAGCTGGAACAGATCCTGCGCAACAATGATATCCGTTCCGTCACCATTGTCCGCATGGAGGTTCCATGCTGCGGCGGTATTGAAAATGCAGCGAAACGCGCACTCCAGGCCAGCGGGAAGTTCATACCGTGGCAGGTTGTGACGGTGAGGACGGATGGCAGCCTGGTGCGGTAATAATAAATATGCCTGAGGAAAACCGATTTGTAATGGACAGCTCATAAATGGCAAGGGAGTGTCGCAACTAGCATTAGCTAGTTTTGCAACACCCCCATCGTTTGTAAGCGAAAATTCTTGCCTGTCTCTTATTTAAGGATTATATTTTCTAATCCAGCTCTGGTCCCTGGTCCTTTTCAAAGGTATAGCG
>USKC01000134.1 GCA_900555195.1 uncultured Lachnospiraceae bacterium | reverse complement strand
TGGCAGGGCACGGGCCGGACTGCGTTTCAAAGGACAGAGGGCCTTCCCACAAGCCGGGCAGATGCGGACAGGGAAGCGCCCGTGCGGATGCGGAGGGATACAGGAGGCCTGGCTGCAATCCGGGCGCATTTTTTGTACGAAAAAAGGCACCACGCGGGAGACGGCCTCGTATAGTCCTTGACATGCAGCTTGTGTGCTTTCTTCAGGCGAGAATTCCGATTTGGGCCAGCAGGGTGAAGAGAGCCATCAGAACGGGCTGATGGAGCATGTAGAGGATGAGCGTGTGGCTCCCGATGGATTCCAGGGGCGGGCAGAAGCTGTGTGAAAGCAGGGCTTTCTGCCGCTCCGGCCGCCCTTCAAAAAAGGCGCGCCAGGTAAAAGTACCGCTCCAGAAGAGGAAAATCCAGGGCAGGAGGGGGAAATAATCCGTAGAGAAGAAACCGGGATAAGGGAAACCGAGGATCATCATGGGAATTCCCTGGTAAAGCGAGTCGGGAAGGGCGGCAAGGCGCAGTCCTTCAAAACCCAGGTAGCCGGAAGGGATATCTCTTGTGAGGAAAAACAGAAAGGCACAGCCTATAAGCCCGACAAGCGGCGGAATGCGCCGAAGTAGGGGAAAAAGCAGGGCCGTCAGAAGTACGGCGAGGCCAAAAAAGCTTAAGATTCCCATAATGACGATGGAATCCGGCATGACGATGGCAAGGACCGCGGTGATGAGAAGGCCGCATGCGGACAGAAGAAGCCCGCGGCGGAACTGATGACCGCGCACAGGGCGGCCCAGGCTGAAGCAGAAGCCGGAGAGAAACAGGAACGTCCAGCAGATGCTTTGCTGCCACAGATAGCCCGGCAGGCCGGTATATCCGGGAATGGGAAGCCCATAATGGTAGACCAGGTCATAAGAACCGTGATAGGCGATCATGGACAAAAGGGTGATGCCCCGGATCAGATCCAGCAGATGGAGACGCCTCCCGCCGTCTTTTTTTGAACGGCGGGAGAGGGAAACGGCCTGTGCTGCGGTCATTGCGGCCTCCTTTCTTCCGATGCCGGCATTTCCGGCATGGATGATGCAGAAGAAGGCTGCATATGTTCAGAGGCCTGACTGCCTATGGGCGGCGCAGCTTCCACGTCTGGCAGAAGGCGGCCTTTGGCCCTCGCCTTTTTTTCCAGGAAGATGCAGAGGATAAGGATACCCAGCGCGCAGATGCTGACGAAGATGCCCAGCACAAGGCCCATAGGGCGGTAACTCAGCTCGATCGTGTGGCTGCCTGCGTCCAGAGAAAGGCTTAAGAAGGTATCTGCAAACAGTCCGGGCGTCACTTTTTCACCATCTACCCAAACGGTCCATCCGGGTTCATAGGGGATAGAAAGGATCAGTTCTCCGTCCCTGTCCGTCTCGATATGGCCGCGCACATGGGTGGAGTCGTAGGAATCCACGGTCATGGTGTCCCTTCCAAGGGTGGAGATGACCTCATCCATAACAGAATCATCCAACAGATAAGCGGACAGGGACAGATCGGAAGCATCCTCTGAAGACAAGGAGATCACATCCCCCGCATCATGCCAGCCCAGGTCGCAGATATAATGATATTTCAGGCTGGAAAACGTCTTGCTCTCAGATTCGGATTCCATTTTCAGCGAATCCACGGAGGTGTTGCCGACATAGGCATAATAGTGGCCGCTTTCGCTGACCGCAATCGTGGTGGCATTGCCGTCGGTTTCTGTCCCCATGCCGATAAAAAGAGGACTTGATACACCTAAAGCATAGGCCATCCGGTTCTGAAGCTCCAGAGGGTTTCCGCTGTCATAGGCGAGCACTTCTTCCAGAACATCCGTCCTCGTGTCGGTGATATCGCTGAAAAAGCGTTCCATCCAGGAGCGGCTTTCTTCTTCTGAAACATCTGCAGATGTCTCTTCCGGAACCACATCCACCATAAAGCCGAGAGGAAGCGTATATCTGCTTTCATAGAGATAAATATCCCCCTCCTGATCGATCAGCGTATAGAAAGAAGGATCTTCTTCCCCGGAGCGTGAAAACATATACCTGACGGACAGGAGCGCGGAAGAAAGCGGAGTAGCGCCGTCAAAACAGTAGAAAACCTTGCTGTCGCTCATTCCCATTTTGTCATAGAATGCTTCCACGCGGCCATTGGCGGTGGAGGAAAACAGGGAAGCCGTGGGATATCCAACGAGCGTTCCGTCATTTTTGGTTACGCGGCTGGTTTTCTCAAAGCGGTAAAAATCCGTATCCTTTTGTCTTGTGCGGTCCACCAGGGCCTGATAGCTGTCCAGGTTGTCCAGATAATTGCTTCGGCTGGTAACGGAGCAGCTCGTATTGTACATGTTGATGGCAGCCTCAGCTCCCACAATGACAATGGCAAAGGCGGCAAGCGTGCGAAGGGCCGTGCGGCGGCGGATGCCTTTGCGGTAATAATAGAGCAGGAGCCCATAGACGCACAGGAATATGGCCGTCAGCAGGAAGGTTTCCACAGGGTAGGCTTCCTCGTCGCCCACCAGCTTTTCAAACAGCGCCACCAGGCCCAGGGAGAAGCAGAAACTGATGCCGAGGGCTTTCATGGAGCATTCCCGAATGCGCAGGAGAGCTTCCGCGCAGAGTGTGAGCAGCAGGAAGATGTAAAGGAACGACTGCCTGCAGGGCAGGGAATTCGGATAATTCAACCCATGCCAAATAAAATTGAGCATATTGGCGGAGAAGCTCACCAGGAGAAAAGCCAGAAGGCCGATGCGCGCCACTTTTTCCCGCAGGGAGATCTTCGCATTGGACAGATACAGGGGAACGAGCAGAAAAACAGCCACCCCGCAGTAAATATTCGGCCAGTGATCCAATCCCGTTTCCACTGCTACGTTGATGCTGTGCCGGGCGATCATGTCGATCAGGGAGAAATAGAAGGTCAGCTCGTCCGGGAAGTTGGAGTCGCTGAATTCAGTCAGGTGAACCGCAGCAAATTCCGGAATCAAAAGCACGGCGGCCAGGGCCCCTGCCAGAAGGGAAAAGCCGGCAAAGCGCAGAAATGTGGCAGCGGCCTGACGCAGCTTCTGCCTGGAGCAGACCAGGAGCAGAAGGAAATACAGGACGAGGAAAATGCATACCATGATGGAAATATAGTAATTGGACAGGATGCACAGTCCCAGGCTGATGACATACAGTTTGAATTTCCCTTCGCTCACCAGCTTCTCCAGCCCGAGGGCGATCAGCGGGAAAAGGAAAATGCAGTCCAGCCACATCACGTTCCAGTTGTAGGCCGCAAGATAACCGGACAGGGCGTACAGAATGGCAAAGGGCACCAGGGAAAAGCTTCGGGTACGGAAATGCTTGGACAGGTACCAGCAGAACGTTCCGCCGCACAAACCGATCTTCAGGATGACCATATAGGACATGAATTCAATCAGATACTGATCCGGAAACAGGGCTACCAGCCAGTTAAAGGGGCTGGCCATGTAATAGCCGTAGAGAGCGAGAAAATTGGAGCCCACCCCCACGTTCCAGGAATAATGCAGACTGTCATGCGTCCGCAGCTTCGACAGCAATTCAGACAGAAAAGGGACATATTGATGATACATGTCCGAATGCATGAAACTTCCGTCTCCAAAGGGAAAAACCCCGTTGATGATAAAAATGCCCAGCATAATGAGCACAGGAATCATAAAAGAGAGCAGGCAGGCTGCGTTCGCAGCCAGACTGCATAAACGATGGGCCAGAGTGGATGACCGCCTGTTTTTTTTCATGAGAGTGGCACCTCCGAAGTCAATCTGATGTGGAATCAAAAATCTGGTAGTACTGATAGCCACGATAATCGGACAGAAGCGCGTCCTGCTCGTCCGCGGTGGTAAATGTCCCGTCTGACAGGGTCACATGATTGGCGGAGATGACGGGAACCTGCTCGTAAAGAGAGAGCAGATAGTTCTGATAACCGTTTAAAGGAAGGCCGGCCGCCTGGAGCGTCATGGCGCCCAGATAATTGGCGCTTAACTCCACGTCGCTTTCCTCTTCGATATCAAAATTGGCCCAGATGAAAAACGGAACTTTATACCTGTCTGCAGTTTCCTCCTCCGTGAGCGTGGAACTGCTCTTCCCATTCAGCTTCAGCACCGGCTCTATCACGGAATTGGTGGGCTGGTGATCTCCGAAGAAGACGATCAAAGTCTCTTCTTCCTGATTGTCAAAATAGGAAATCAGTTCTTCCAGGGCCTGATCGCTTAAATGGATCAGGGAAAGGTAATTGTTCAGAGCCTGTGAAGTGGAATCCGTCACTTCAATATCCGGAACGAAATTGTCAAAGCTCTCCGTATAGGAAGAATGGTTCTGCATGGTGACATTGAACAGAAACAGAGGACGACCATCCCGATCCTGTTCATAGATTTCTATAATTTTCTCAAAGTCGCTCTGATCGCTCACATATTTGCGGACGAGAAGCGGATCCTTGAAATCCGGAAGGAAATACATCTGAGAAAATCCCATATCCGGATAGACTTTATCCCGATCCCAGCCGGATGCATTGTAAGGATGCATGGCCACCGTTTCATACCCGAGGGAAGCCAGGTGGGAAGCGAGGGAAGGAGTCTGGCCGCTGATATATTGCTGGTAGGGAATGCTACCCTGCGGAAGGAAAGCCATGGTATTGCCGGTCAGATATTCAAATTCCGTATTGGCCGTATTGCCGCCCAGCACCGACACGTTCAGCCAGCCGGATATGGTATTGTCTGCGCCGTCCATCTGACTGCGGACAAAGGGCATATAGTCCGTATTGACGGAGAAATCCCCCAGGGCGGCCGGATCAGAGAATGCCTCATCCATGATAACGATGATGTTCGGGAGCGTTTCTGTCTCCTCCGCGTCCTGTGCGTTTCCTGAAGCGCTTTGCGCATTGCCGGAGCCGTTCTGGGCATTGGCGGTTAAGGAGCTGTCGTCGTCCTCGGCAAAAACGGCCTGGACTTTAGAAGTATCATCCATAGCGGCCAGTTCGGAAGCCGCTTCCTCGGCATTGTAGCCCTCCGGCTTCTCCACGGACAGATATCTTAATTCCATCACGAAAGCCAGAGCTGTTCCGTTTTTATAGCTGATGGTGGTGGGAGTGAAGAGCTTGTCATACAGACGGAATTTCTGCTGTACAATCTCATCGGAATGAAAGAGAAAACTGAATGCCACAAGGCCCACCAACAGCAGTGCGGTAGCAGGTACGCGGAATTTCCAGCTTCCCTTCTTGAGACGGAAACGGCAGAAAAATTCAATGACGAGCAGCACGATAAAGCCTGCCAGGGCGGCCTTTGCCTGATTGTCCAGCACATATTCATAATTGTTCGCCACGCTGGCCGCTGTCCCGATTGAAAACAGATCCCAGGGCTGGATGGGGACGGAACGGAAATCCAGCACGAAATAGTTGATCAGGCCGTAGATACAGAAAAACAGGGTCTCTGTCATCAGCGCCACATGCAGCCGCCCGATGGCAGCGAACAGGATCAGGCCGATCAGCACAAAAAGAATGATGTTCAAAACCTGCGGCGTGGTTGCCATGGTTTTGGACGGATCGTGTGTATACCATTCCAGCAGGTAAAAGGTGGCAATCGGTGCGATTACCAGCATAATCAGGCTGATTGGCCTGTCCTGGATCTTTTGCAGAAATTTTTTCATAATCCTCTCCATTCTGACTTTGGGGTAAAAATCCCCATCATTCTTGTATCATTCTATTCAGGTCGTATATGCCTGTCAAGCCAAGGCACAAAGAATTCACATTTTGCATTACAATTCAGCCTTTGGCTGAATTGTAACAGCATCCGGCCATTTCAATCGCTTCGCGATAGGCCGGATGCTTTCTGCTGGGCGGTTTCCTTAGGCAGGAAGGCAGATTCCGTCCCCATAAAAGAAGCAAAAGGCGCGGTGCAAAATTTTCATAAGGGCTGCAGAATGTGCTATGATAGAGAAAAACAGAAAGACGGATGAGAAAGCAGGGCAAAGAGGGATGTATATTAGTGAAGAATATCTCGCAAGAGCGGCAAAGCAGCTGTGGGCGGACTGCGGCGGGAGCGGGGAAGCGGATGGGACGGCTGCTTGTATTGTGAATCGGACGCCCAGATTGCCGGAGAGAGGGTATCTGACGAAGGAGGCATATGCGCAGCTGATAGAGGAACGGTGGGAGAAGCAGGTAGGGGTCAGGCCCCGGATATATGAGGGAATGGATCCTTTTTTTCGTGGGATTTTTTGGAAAGGTCGGGCCTGGCTGACGGCGCAGGCTCCGATCTATGGATGGTGTGTGCAGACCTATCAGAAACAGATGCGCCATCCGGAATGGTTCTGTCAATTCTCGGAACTGAGAAAGCTGGATGCACAGCTTGGACGGTATGGAAGGCGAATTCTGGATGTCCGGCTGAATTTCCTTCCGGCGGAGGGCGCCTGCGCGCAGGAAGGAACGCTTCCTTCTTCTGTGCGGGAATGCTGGTATGAAGAGGGGGAACTTATGGAAAACAGGAAATTTGACGCTTTCCGGCATGCGCTGTGCCATTCCGGGCTCCATCCCGATATGCTGGCTGTGGCCGCAGTCGCTTCCGACGGATGGATTGTGGGTATGGCGGGAGCCGCCGCGGATTGCCGGGATATGTGGCAGATTGGCGTAGACGTGCTTCCGGCCTGGGAAGGAAAAGGGATCGGTTCCGCGCTGACGCGCATGCTGAAGGAAGAAATGCTCCGGCGGGGAATCCTTCCTTTTTACAGCACGGCCCAATCCCATATTCGTTCCATGCATACGGCAATGCGGGCCGGTTTCCTGCCCGCATGGACGGAAATCTATGCAGAGGCATGCCATGGATGAAAAGGGCGGGCTTAAGAATTTATTAATTAGTGGAGAAGAGAGGAAATATGATATAATTGCAAAAAGCGCGGTCTGTTTCGAGCCGCTTGTGTGCATGCCGCAAAAGGGACAGAGGAATCCCGCCTAAGCGGCAGGATGTGAAAGGAAAACAGAATGAAAAACGATAATCTGAAAAAAGAATTGATCCCGATCATTGCGCTGCTGGTATTTATCGCCGTCGTATTGATCCTGTGCGCGGTCAGTGCGGCCAGAGAGAAGGAAGAAGGGCAGGAGAGCGCGCAGCTGGAGACGGCGGAAACTGCCGAAAGCCTGCAGGAAGAAACGCAGGAGACGGCGGAAGGGACACAGGAAGAAGCGTCCGGCACCGAAACAGGGGAAATCCAGGAGGAAGGCCCGGTTGAGGTGCAGGAGACGATTGAGCTGGAAGAAGAAGCGGCTTCGGAGAGCGCGTCAGCGGAAGGCGAGACAGAAGAGGAAAGCGCCGCGCAGGGCCAGAGCGTTTCGGAAGGAAGCGGCCAGTCCGTGAGCGGTAAACAGACGGCAGCGGTAAAGAAAACCAATACCCAGATGCTTGCGGAGATGATGGAGTATTGGTCGAAGGGAAATGTGGAGGCAGTGGAAGACCTGAGCGGCCTTGCCCATTATCGGGCAATGTCTGCTGCCCTTCCTGGGACGGCTTACTTCTATTATTATGGGGAGCGGAATGAACAGGGCAGGCCGGATGGGACGGGCATCGCGGTGTATGGAGAAGATCAGTATTATTACGGCAGCTGGGCGGACGGCAAGAGAAACGGAGAAGGAATGTGGCTGAAAATGTATTATGAGAATACGGCGAACGGCCAGAATTCCAGCCAGGATCCGGCGGTGCTCAGCCATAGCTATAACGGCACCTGGGAAAATAATCTCCCGAATGGAGAAGGACATGAACAGTATGGAATACAGACGGAGAAGATGGAACAGGGAAGCCGGCATTTCCAGAATGTGATGGGGAATTTCCAGGACGGGCTGTATGAAGGGGAGATGTATATCCTCACCATTGATTCTTCCGGCAACGTACAGGAATGGTATGGAACAGCCGAACAGGGTGTGTTTGAGACCTTTGAGGGCAGGGATCAGGAAGGAAGGGTTCCCATCTGCCAGGGCAAACAAAACCCGGACAGCCATCTATGGATAAATGCGCTGGATAATAAAGATCAAGGGATAGGAGAAG
>USKC01000133.1 GCA_900555195.1 uncultured Lachnospiraceae bacterium | reverse complement strand
CTCACTCCGGACAGAGAGATGACGGACCAGGCAAACAGGAAGGCCAAAGCCACGCTCTTTCCCGCAAAAAGGCTTCCATCTGAAAGAAGCTGAGCCGTATTTCTTCTGCCAAGGATCCACAGACTGACAGCCAACACACAAAGCATGGCCAGAAGCTGAGCTATCCCTACAAGGGAAGGCGCTATAAGGGAAAGGGCTTTTGTCACGATATAGATTTCCGAAGGTTCCATGGCTGCAGCCAGCGCATAAATCTGGCCGTTTACCTGAAGAGAACCGATTTTTCCTATTAACTGAAAACCATCTGCAATGCTGTCGGCCCTGAAAAAGATGAAGGCAAAACATACATAGAGAAACGTGGCCAGCTGACACAGCTTCTTAAGAACGCCTTTTTTCTCCCTTTTCTGTTTTCCCCCGATCCCTGCTGCGGCCACGCCCAGGCCATGGAGAAGCCCCCAGAACAGAAACGTCCAGTTTGCTCCATGCCAAAATCCGCTGATCAGGAAGGTAATCATGGTGTTCACAAAGGTTCTTGCCTTCCCCTTCCTGCTTCCTCCCAGAGGAATATATACATAGGTCTGAAGAAAGCTGCCAAGCGTCATATGCCATCTTTTCCAGAAATCCTTAACTGAAACCGCTTTATACGGAGAATTGAAGTTTTCCGGCAGTTCGATCCGAAACATCTTGCCGATACCTATTGCCATGTCTGAATATCCGCTGAAATCGAAATATAATTCCAACGTATAGGAAAGCGCCACAATCAGGGCAGAAGGGGTATCCAGAAGAGAGATATTGTCATATCCATAATTCACAGCCAAAGCGAGCGTATCCGCCAAAAGCACTTTTTTGCCGAGCCCAACGGTGAACTGAGCCACTCCCTTTGCAAAGCTTTCCGCATCAAACTTTCTTCTGGACGGATCCTGAAACTGCTCCACTGTGGAAGCATGAAGCACAATGGGACCGGAAATCAGAGATGGGAAAAACGTGACAAAACTCATATAATCCAGAAGCGTATAGTGCGGCGCCTTTCCTTTACATCTGTCAATCAGGAAGGACAGCTGCTGAAAAGTAAAGAAGCTGATCCCCAGGGGCAACAGAATATTCCCCACCCTCAGATCCGCAGAAAAAAGCGCATTCAGATTTTCTACAAAAAAATTCGTATATTTGAATATGCCCAGCGCGCCAATATTGCCGATACAGCCGATCACAAGCAGAAGCTTTCTTCTTCCCTCCGTATCCTTTCTGGAAAGCAGAAAACTCAGCCCATAATTAAAAAGACAGCTTCCCAGCATAACCCAAAGGAAGCTGACATTAAAATAGGCGTAAAACCACAGGGACATCCCAATCAGATATCCCTGTGCTATTTTTAATCGTCCCATTCTGTTCAGCGCATACCACCCGATCAGTGCCAGCGGCAGAAACAGAAAGAGGAAAAAATAGGAATTAAAAAGCATCTATCCCTCCTGTTTATCCATTCACATCCTTGATGCCAGGAAAGCGTTCACCTCTTCAGGGGACGGCATCACACGAAGCGCTCCTTTTCTGGTTGTGATGATGGACGCCGCCGCGTTGGCAAACGTAAGCATCTGCCTTAATTTATCCTCATCCAAATCATCCAGGCCATGCTCCAGAATGAAATTCAGGCAGCATCCTCCGAACGTGTCTCCCGCCCCTGTGGTTTCAATGGTGTTCTCCTGCAAGAAGGAGGGCACCTCCACCCTGAGATCTTTATAATAAGCGCGGCTTCCGTCCTTTCCCATAGAAAGCAGGATCAGAGGGATATCATATTGCTCGCGCAGCTTTCTGATCCCCGCATCATAGTCTTCTTCCTGCGTAAACCACTGTATCTCATTATCCGATATTTTCAGCACATCGCACCATTCTAAGCCATAGGCTACCTGTTCCTTTGCTTCTTCCAGCGTATTCCAGAGCGGAGGGCGCAGATTCGGATCAAAGGAGAGAATGGCTCCGCTTTCCTTCGCTGCCTGCATCGCCTTCTTCGTGGCCTCCCTCACCCCTTCATGGGTCATGGACAGCGTTCCGTAATGAAATACCCTGGCTGATTTCACCAGTTCTTCATCTACTTCATCCACCCGCAGCATCATATCCGCTCCCGGATTTCTGTAAAAAGAAAAATCCCTGTCTCCATCCTCAAAGGTCTGGACAAAGGCCAGCGTGGTTCTCGCCGTTTCGTCCACAATCAGGTTTGAGGTATCTATTCCCACTTCTTCCAGCGTGGATTTCAGCTTCAGCCCGAAAATATCCTTTCCGACTTTCCCGATAAAAGCGGTGGAACGGCCGCATTGATTCAGCATAGAAAGCACATTGCAGGGCGCGCCTCCCGGATTTGCTTCAAAAAGGGTATTTCCCTGCGCACTTTTCCCATTATCCGTAAAATCAATCAAAAGTTCCCCAAGGGCAACCACATCGAATTTTTTCATATTTTCTTTTCTCACTTTCTGCCGCAGGGCCAGCACTGATTTACTATTCTTTATTTTAGCAGGTACGCCACTAAAATCAATTCTTATTTTTTATTAAATCTTTTTGAAAGTAAAGATAATTTATGCCCAATATGGTATACTTACGTTACGGATTCCAATAATCAGATTTCTATGTAGAAAGGGATGACACTATGGATATCACAGAAGGAATCAAAAAAATATTTCTGGCAGGCGTAGGGGCAGTAGCCACAACCGGAGAAGCTGCCAAGAATCTGATCGATACCCTTGTGGAAAAGGGTGAGCTCACCGTAGAGCAGGGAAAGATTCTGAATGAAGAAATGAAGAAGAATGCCAAGGAAAAACTGAATAAGCATGTAACCGTTCATGTGGTCAACGAGTTCAAGGATGTCTATTCCGCAGTCGATAAAATGTCCCGCGAAGAACTGGAAGAACTGAAAGCAAGGCTGAACGAAATGACAGCGTCTGAAGCCGCCGGCTGCCAGGATTCGGAAGCATGTGACTGCTCCGCTCCTTCCGAAGCCGAGGACTGCGGATGCAATGAATCCTGTGAGAATTCATCCGATGAATCCTGCAGCGTTTCTGACAAATGTGACTGTTAATTGAAAAGGATGCAGCGCTTCCGGGAAGGAAACTGCATCCTTTTTTGCATTCTAGTCCACTCTGTATATCTCTACTTCTGCCTGCCCCATCACATCCACGACCACATTTCCCTTTTTTCTGTCGCTTTCCAGTTCAACAGCTGCAAAGGCCAGGCCATTATTGGCAGATATCTCCAAAATTTCTCCGTCCGCAATGATGGAAAAATCATTGCTGCGATTTCCGATGGAAATCGTTTCTTTTCCGATCCCTATTTTTCCGCATTCTGCCGCATAGATGAGGATCGTTCCATACAGATTGATGGAAAAATCAACCGGCTTTTCCATATGGATGCGGATCTCAAGCGCCCCTTCTTTCTGCATCATGTAGAAAAGCTTTCCCTCTCCGTGATGGGAATGCACCAGGCTTTCGCTTTTTTGAAACCCTTCCACAGGAAGCTGCCTTAGCATCAATCCTTTCTCAGTTCTTGCAAGCGTCAGCTTTCTTGGAATTCCCATCACGCCCGTATAGAGCTTTTCTTTATTCTTTGTCCGCAGCCATGGGATCGTAATTACATCCTCACATCCCCAGATTGTCTGAGCCGCATAGGGAAGCGTTGTCTTATAAGCTTCCTGACGCGTCCCTTCTGCTTTAAACGTAAATCCGTCAAAATCTCCCAGATAGTAGAAGCCATCCGCAGACCAGAAGATCCACTTCTCTCCGCCGCCTTCCACGCTCACTCTGCGAAGATCCGGGCACTCCCAGCATTTTTCCAAGGTAAATATCTGCGTTCTTTTCCAGTTTTTCAAATCCTTAGAACGCAGAATAGCAAAATCATTCCCGCTCAGATATAGAACCATGTAATAGGCTCCGCTTTCCTCATGCCAGTAGACTTTCGGATCCCTGTTCTCCTTGGCCAGCTGCTTTACCGCGCAGCCTTCCATTTTTGCAAGGCTTTTTCCTCCATCCGTGCTGTACGCGATCCGCTGGGTGAACGTCTTTCCTTTGCTCCATTCAGAAGTTCCTCCAGCGCTTGTATAGAAGAAAATCTGCGCGTCTTTCGGCAGATCCAGAAGCCCTCTTTCATTCACAATGCCGCTTCCAGAATAGATGGTGCCGTTCTCATCCGGGTACATCACCATTTCCAGCTGTTCCCAATGGATCAAATCCTGGCTGACCGCATGGCCCCAGCACATATTTTCCCATCTTGTATCAAACGGGTTATGCTGAAAAAACAGATGATACATTCCATTCTGCTTTATCAGCCCGTTCGGATCATTCATCCACCCTGTCCTGGGCGCAAAATGAATCAATGGATGGGACTGCTGATTGACAGGAATTCCATCAGAGAGCGCAATGGCCTCCAGAAAACTTCCGGGAACATCTCCCTCGATCAAAATCCTCTTTCCGATATATTTTTCCACATTCAGAGGCGCATAATAATGGAATCCATAGAATCCTTCTTCCTCATTCACAGGAATCCGGAACGCATAAATCTTCTCATTCTGCCACGAAAAAGAAACTGTCCGCAAGTCCGTTTGGGCACATATCGGTATCAGAAGATATTTTTTATCGATTTCTACCGTTCTCTTCAAAGATTCTCTCCTTACCCTGTTATGTTATTTCAGCTTTTCTTCCCATTCTTTCTCTCGAAATCCGGTCAGTACATAGTCTTCCGCCACAATCAGCGGCCTTTTTACCAACATTCCGTCCGTGGCAAGGAGGCGGATCTGCTCCTCCTCACTCATTTCTGCCAGCTTTTCTTTCAGATTCAGTTCCTTATACTTCATCCCGCTGGTGTTAAAAAAGCGTTTCAAGGGCAGGCCGCTTCTTTTGTGCCATTCCTTTAACTCCTCTTCCGTGGGATTTTCCTCCACGATATGTCTGTCCTTATAACTTATATCTCTTTCATCCAGCCATTTCTTCGCTTTCTGGCAGGTAGAACATTTGGGATATTCCACAAATAAGATCATTGTCTCCATAATCCTTTCTTTTAAAGCTGAGGAACGATCACATCCATACAGCAGTTCATCATTCCCGTCGCATCCCTTGACTCAGCGTTGATTGCGATTACCGTCTCTTTCTGAGGTATGACGATCGAGAGCTGGCCATATTTTCCATCCGCCCTGTAGGAATCATAAGGTCCTCTCCAGAACAGATAGCCATACCCCTGCGCGCCGTTGTCCACCTGTGCGCGGGATGCTTCTCTTATATATTCTGCCGGGACCAGCTGCTTTCCATTCCATTTTCCTTCCTGAAGAAGCAGACAGCCGAATTTTAAAAGTTCAGATACGCTCCAGAACAGACCTCCCGCGCCGAATACAGCCCCCTGCGGATCCACTTCCCAGACCGTCCTCGTCATCCCCATCGGTTCAAACAGGCGCGGCATCAGGTAATCGACCAAACTGCAGCCCGCCCTGCGCTGCACCAGGATGCCGGCCAGATAAGGGCCTACGTTATTATAGACGAAGCTGGTTCCCGGTTCCTCTTCAAAAGGCAGGGAAAGGCTGTAGCGAACCCAGTCCCTTTCCTTCAAGTGAGGCCTCTCTTCTCCCATAAGGGCAGCCTTCTTCTGCCCCAAACACATGGTCAGAAGATCCCGCACCGTCGCTTTGCGCAGATTTTCCCCCGGATTCTCTGGAATCTCCTCCGCGAACACGTCGCACAGCTTCTCTTCCAGGGAAAGGAGCCCTTCCTTCACCGCGATCCCAACCGCAATGCTGGTGACGGATTTGCTGGCGGAATATTGATTCCTCCTCATCTCATCATCCCAATCCCTCTTCAGGATCAATTCCCCCTGCCTGCATACACGCAAATTCAGGATCTGGAATTCTTTTGCCCGCTTTTCAATTTCCCTGATATCCATCTTCATTCCCTCCCGCATTGATCCGTAACAGTTCAGATCTGTCTGAACTGTTACGTTACCCCTTCTTTTAATGGTCAGATTATTCTGTGTCTTTCTCCTCGTCCGTCTCTTCCTTTTCCGGCGCTTCTTCTTCCGCCTCTATTCCATCATCCGGACATTCATATTCCTGGCTTCCATCCGAAACCTTTTCTCTTACTTTTGCAATCTGGGCTACTTTTACTCCTTCATCCAGATTAATCATCTTCACTCCGGAGGTGATCCGTCCCAAAATGGATATATCCTCCACACGCAGCTGAATGATGATTCCTTCTGTTGTGATGAGCATGATTTCCTGTTCATCCGTTGCGGCCTTCACACCCACCACATAGCCCGTCTTTTCTGTAATCTTATAGCATTTTACGCCTTTTCCGCCTCTCTTCTGAACGCTGAATTCATTCAGATAGGTGCGTTTGCCCATGCCGTTTTCCGATACGATCAGCAGAGAATCTCCCTGGCTGTCCAGCTGCATGCCAATGATCTCGTCTCCGTCATCCAGATTCATTCCGATCACGCCCATGGACGCTCTGCCTGTGGCGCGCACGTCCGTCTCCTTAAACCGGATGCACATTCCGTGTTTTGTAACGAGGAAGATATCGGTATTGGAATCCGTAATCTTCACCTCGATCAGTTCATCATCATCCCGGAGATTGATCGCTGCCAGGCCGTTTTTCCGCACATTGCTGTACTCCATCACCGGCGTTTTCTTCACGATTCCGTTTCTGGTTACCATGAAGAGATTCTTGTCATATTCATAATCCTGCACCGGAATGATTGCTGAGATCTTTTCTCCGCCTCCCAGCTGCAGAAGATTAATGATCGCCGTTCCTCTGGCCGTCCTTCCCGCCTCCGGGATCTCATAGGCCTTCAGCCGGTATACCCTTCCGAAATTGGTAAAGAACATAACGTAATGATGGGTAGTGGTCATCAGCAGATCCGCAATGAAATCATCTTCAATGGTCTGCATACCCTTGATTCCCTTGCCGCCGCGGTTCTGTGCCTTGAAATTATCAACCGTCATCCGCTTGATATAGCCCAGATTCGTCATGGCAATCACCGTATTCTGCCTGGGAACCATATCCTCCATGCTGATGTCGATCTCATCATAGCCGATACGGCTTCTGCGGTCGTCTCCATATTTGATGGCCGTGATGCTGATCTCTTCCCGAATCACGCCGAGAAGCAGCTTTTCATCCGCCAGGATCGCTTTTAATTCTGCGATTTTCTGTACCAGCTCCTTGTGCTCATTCTCCAGCTTCTCCCTTTCCAGACCTGTCAGAGCCCGCAGCCTCATGTCAACAATGGCTTGCGCCTGCGCATCAGAAAGTTCAAAGCGGTTCATCAGGTTTTCTTTGGCTTCCTGCGTATTCTTACTGGAACGGATGATGCGGATCACTTCATCGATATGATCCAGGGCGATCAGCAATCCCTGCAGGATGTGATCCCTCTCTTCCGCCTTGTTCAGATCATATTTGGTTCTCCGGGTGACAACATCTTCCTGATGCTTCAGATAGAGCTTGAGCATGTCCAGAAGATTCAATACCTTCGGTTCGTTGTTCACCAGAGCAAGCATAATCACGCCGAAGGTATCCTGCAGCTGCGTATGCTTATAAAGCCTGTTCAGAACCACATTCGCGTTGGCATCCCTGCGCAGTTCAATCACCACGCGGGTTCCCTCCCGGTTCGATTCATCCCTCAGATCCGTGATTCCATCAATCTTCTTTTCCTTGTGCAGTTCCGCGATCTTTTCGATCAGCCTTGCCTTATTCACCATATAGGGAAGTTCCGTCACCACGATCTGGCTCTTCCCGTTTGGCAGCGTCTCTATATCCGTTACAGCCCGCACCCGGATCTTCCCCCGGCCGGTTCTGTAGGCTTCCTCACAGCCTCTTGTTCCCAGAATGATGCCTCCGGTAGGAAAATCAGGGGCTTTAATCAGAGAAAGGACTTCTTCAATCTGTGTGTCCCTGTCCTCATTCACCCGGTTATCGATGATTTTCACCACCGCATTCACCACTTCACGCAGGTTATGAGGGGGAATATTGGTCGCCATGCCCACAGCGATTCCGGAGGTGCCGTTTACCAGCAGGTTCGGA
>USKC01000132.1 GCA_900555195.1 uncultured Lachnospiraceae bacterium | reverse complement strand
CAAATATTTTGAAACCGTCCCTGGCAAGAGGAGAGATCCAGCTGATCGGCGCAACGACGATCACGGAATACCGTAAATATATTGAAAAGGATGCGGCTCTGGAAAGGCGCTTTCAGCCCGTAATGGTGGAAGAACCGTCTGAAGAAGAGGCAGTGCGGATCCTGGAGGGGATCGTATCCGGCTATGAGGAACATCATCAGGTGACCATCCTTCCGGAGGCGATCGAAGCGGCCGTTCGGTTTTCCAACCGCTACATCAATGACAGAAGGCTGCCGGATAAGGCGATCGACCTGATTGATGAGGCGGCCAGCGCCGTCAAGCTCATGCATATGGAACAGCCGCAGGAACTTCGTGTTCTGAATGAACAGATCCGGGAGATGGATCGGAAGATCGAGAATGCGATCCGGATCGAAGCTTTCGCTCAGGCAGGAACCTGGAAACGGGAACAGGATGCGCTGATGAAGCAGCTGGCCCGGAAACAGTCCAATTACGAGAGAAAGAAAGCGTCCAGGCGGGAAGAGGTTACAGAGAATGATGTGGCACAGGTTGTGGCGGCCTGGACGAAGATTCCGGTGAGCAAGCTGGAGGAAAAAGAGAGTGAACGCCTCATGAAGCTGGAAAAGATCCTGCACAAGCGTGTGATCGGGCAGGAAGAAGCCGTTCGCGCGGTAGCCCGTGCCATGAGAAGAGGCCGGGTAGGCCTTCAGGATCCCAGGAGGCCGATCGGTTCCTTCCTTTTCCTGGGGCCTACAGGCGTGGGAAAGACGGAACTGAGCAAAGCATTGGCAGAGGCGATGTTTGGAAGTGAGAACGCGCTCATCCGGATCGATATGTCGGAGTACATGGAAGGGCACTCTGTTTCCAAACTGATCGGTTCCCCTCCGGGGTATGTGGGCTTTGACGAAGGCGGGCAGCTGTCCGAAAAGGTGCGCAGGAATCCGTATTCCGTCGTGCTCTTTGACGAGGTGGAAAAGGCGCATCCGGATGTATTCAATATTCTTCTGCAGGTGCTGGATGATGGCCATATCACCGACTCCAAGGGCCGTAAGGTCAGCTTCAAGAACACGGTGCTGATCATGACCTCCAACGCTGGGGCACAGCGGATCGTGGATCCTAAGAACCTTGGATTTGTGGCGCAGAAGGATGAGAAAAAGGATTATGAGAAAATGAAGGCGGGCGTGATGGAAGAGGTAAAGCGTCTTTTCAAGCCGGAGTTCATTAACCGTATCGACGAAATTATGGTGTTCCATCCGCTCACACAGGAGAATATGAAACAGATCATCACCCTGCTTTCCCAGGATCTTGTGCGGCGCTGCAAAGATCAGCTGAACATCCATCTCACCATCACTTCTGCGGTAAAAAATCTGATCGTGGAGAAGCATTCGGATCTGAAGATGGGAGCGAGACCTTTAAAGCGTGCGATTCAGAGCATGGTGGAGGATGCCCTTGCGGAGGAGATCCTGACGAAGCGGGTGCAGCCAGGAGATCATGTGACCGCAGGCTGCCAGGACGGGAAAATTGTCTTTCGCGTCAAGCGCGAGGAGGCTGTGCAGGCGTAGGCTGCCGGCATAAGACGAACCATAAAAACAACGGGTGCTGCACACGTCAGGCCGTTTTCATATGCGGAAACAGGGCTGTGTGCGCACCCTAATGTTCAGTCAGAAAATAAAAGAAAAACACAGAGGATGAATTGAAGGAGGACAAAAGACGATGGCTGTAGTAAAAGAATTGATCCGCCAGGAGGCAGACGGGAGCATCAGCTTTGGGAATCACACGCTTGCCGAGAAGGCGAAGGTGGAAGATTTCGCCCACGACGGGGATCTGTATAAGGTGAAGACCTATCAGACCATGACCAAGCTGGAGAAAAACGGAATGTTCGCCTATGAGTCCGTGCCCGGAACCAGTGTGCTTTTCTTTGACGAAAGGGAAGATGGAGTGAGCTTCGTGGTGGAAGGCGGAGAAGATGCACAGCTCACCATCGGCCTTCAGGATGATACAGAATATGATGTGAAGATCAACGGGGAGGATGCCGGCAGGATGTGCACGAATCTGGGCGGAAAGCTCAGCCTCAGCGTGGAGCTGGAGGGAGCCGGCGAAGTGAAAGTGGAAATCAGCAAATAAGCTGCCGGCTTATTTGCTGTTCCATCCGGAATAGTGAATCGGCTGCTGCTGCATATAACGGCGGTATGCGGAAGGAGGAAGGCGATGCGTCGCGGTTTCTTGCGTTTATCAGGGCAAAGAAGCCGCGGCGCATCCGGCGTAAAGGATGGCGAAAGGAAAAAACGGAACAGTATTTTATTGCCAGGAATGTGGTTATGAGTCCGCAAAATGGATGGGACAATGTCCGTCCTGCCGTTCCTGGAACAGTTTAGTGGAAGAGCCGGCAAGAAAGACGGCAGCTTCAAGGAGCGCGGGAAGCGCAGGGGCAAGCGGGGCGGGTGCGGGAAAGATGTCCATCGGGGGGAGAAAGCCATATCGGCTGTCAGAGATCTCGATGGAGGAAAAAGAACGTTTCCCCTCCGGAATCGGAGAACTGGATCGGGTTCTGGGAGGCGGCATTGTGCCGGGATCCCTGGTTCTGGTCGGAGGGGATCCGGGAATCGGAAAATCCACCCTGCTTTTGCAGATGTGCAGATATCTGTCCCTGGAGGGTCGGAAGGTATTGTATGTATCTGGCGAGGAATCCCTGCGCCAGATCAAGATGCGTGCCCTGCGCATAGGTACGTTCGGGGATTCCCTGCAGCTTTTGTGTGAAACCAATCTGGGAGACATTGAAGAGAGCATCTTGCAGCTTTCGCCGGAAATCGTGATTGTGGATTCGATACAGACGATGTACCTGGAAGAAGTGTCGTCCGCTCCGGGAAGCGTATCCCAGGTGCGGGAAGCCACGGGGCTTTTCCTGCGGCTGGCCAAGGGACAGAGCATATCCATCTTCATCGTGGGCCATGTGACCAAAGAGGGCACGGTAGCAGGCCCCAGGGTTTTGGAACATATGGTGGATACGGTGCTGTATTTTGAAGGGGATCGCCATGCTTCCTACCGCATTCTGCGCGGGGTGAAGAACCGGTTCGGTTCCACCAACGAGATCGGTGTATTTGAAATGCGCCAGGAAGGGCTGGGCGAGGTAAAGAACCCGTCGGAATTCATGCTGGACGGACGGCCGACTGGAGCCAGCGGCTCAGTGGTCTCCTGTTCCATGGAAGGAACCAGGCCCATTCTTGTGGAAATTCAGGCGCTGGTATGCAGGAGCAATTTCGGCTTTCCGAAGAGGCAGGCCGCTGGAACGGATTTCAATCGGGTGAATCTGCTGATGGCGGTTCTGGAGAAAAGGCTTGGACTGCAGATCTCCGATTATGACGCCTATGTGAACATTGCAGGAGGGATCCGCATCGCGGAGCCGGCCATTGATCTGGGAATTGTGATGGCGGTGATATCCAGCTTTAAGAACCGGCCCATCGAAGAAGGCCTTTTGGCATTCGGAGAGGTGGGGCTAAGCGGCGAAGTGCGTTCGGTCAATCAGGCCCAGGTCAGAGTGGCGGAGGCGAAGAAGCTGGGATTTCAGACCTGCATCCTGCCGCAGGTCTGCCTGGAACACATGCCGGAGGTGAAAGGGATTCGCCTGGTGGGAGCGAGATCGGTTCGGGACGTGATGGATTATATTTAAAAAACGTTTATGCAGGTCCGGAAAGGAAGGAAAGGTTGAGATGAAAATAACGATGCTTGGGACGGGGAATGCGGCGGTGAGGAAATGTTACAATACCTGTTTTGTCCTGGAGGAGAATGGAAACTATTTTCTTGTGGACGGAGGCGGCGGAAATGGCCTGTTTACCCAGCTGATGCGCGCAGGATTGGACTGGAAACGGACGAATGAGATTTTTGTGACCCATAAGCATCTGGATCACATCATGGGGGTTGTTTGGATGCTGCGCATGTTCAGCCAGGCCATGAAACGGGGAGAGTATGATGGGGAAGCCATCATTTATGGCCATGAAGAAGTATTATCTATCCTGGAAAACATGGCGCAGATGCTTCTGCCCCAGAAGCAGGCCAGATTAATCGGGGACAAGATCCATTTGATCGAGGTGAAGGATAAAGAGGAAAGAGAGATCCTGGGCAGGCAGATGCGCTTTTTTGATATCGGCTCCACCAAGGCGAAGCAGTACGGCTTTTGCATGAAGCTGGATGGCGGAGAAAAGCTTACCTGCTGCGGAGACGAGCCTTATCGGGAATGCGAAAGGGAATATGCCGAAGGCAGCAAATGGCTGCTGCATGAGGCTTTCTGCCTGGCGTCTCAGGCGGAGCGGTTCAAGCCTTATGAGAAGCATCATTCCACCGTGGCGGATGCGTGCCGCATGGCGCAGCAGCTGGAGGTTCAGAATCTCGTGCTTTATCATACGGAAGATGCGAATATAGACAGGCGCAAAGAACTCTATTGTGCGGAAGGAAAACCGTTGTTTGCAGGAAACCTTTTCGTTCCGGATGATCTGGAAAGCCTGGAATTGTAAAACTGCGGCGCCGCCGGACGAAATTACTGTCCGGCAGCGCCGCAGTCATTGTCTTAGCGTGGGGCGGAATTATCTGCGCCCGGGAAATAAGCTGGTGGAAGGATGCCCGGAAGGGCGCCGGAAGTCGTGCCAGGTATCACCTGTGGAACGGCGCCCGGGAAAAGCATGCCTTCCGGCTCATATGCGCGCTGTATTTCTGAATCCCGGTTGACGGGGTTGCATTTATCGAGTGACATTACCGCTGCGGGATCCATATCTGAAGCTTTTCCTGTCTCATCAATCCGGAAGGAACCTTCCGTCCGGCCGTTCGTGACGGAACGCTCTCTTCTTTCACTTCTCAGCTGTTCTTTCATACTTCCTCCTGTCTGCGCGCTTTGGCGCGCCGCGTAAATCCATGCTTCTGATAAAAGTTTCTCTATCAGTATTCCATAAAATGCTTGAAAATATTTATTGTTACGTTACAATAGAAATATAAAGAAAATTTATAAATTTGTGAGGGAAAAACGTGGCAATTAAATCCAAGGAATTGGCGAGCATGTTGGGAGTATCTACGGCAACCGTATCACTGGTATTGAACCATAAACCGGGTATCAGTGATGAATTAAGAAAGACGCTGCTGGAACGTATCCGGGAGATGGGATATGGATATATGATCAAGGAAGATTCGGAAAGGGAAGAAGACCATTCTTCGTTTGCAAAGGCGATCGCTTATGTTGTCCTGTCAGAATACAGGGATGATCTGGACGAAGCGTCTTTTTTCCCGACTGTAATCGAAGGAGCGGAGAGGGAAGCCAGGTATCTGGGATATCATTTTTCCATTGTCCATATGTATGGCGAGAACCGGGATCTGAAAGAGACGATCACCCGGTCACAATATGCGGGAATGATCGTGTATGCGGATGTGATTGAAGAACGGCTGAAACGGGAGCTGGATGCCACGCAGGTTCCTTATATTCTGATCGACTGCTTTGAGCCATCCATTGAGGCCAGTGCGGTGACGGTCAATAACAGGCAGGGGGTCTATACCGCTGTCAGATATCTGTATGAGAAGGGACACCGGAGGATAGGATATGTGGGATCGGGCCGGAGGCATTGCTCCTTGGGAGAGAGGCGGCAGTGTTTTCGGTATGCGCTGGAAGATTTGGGGATGCGGGAAGAGCCGGGCATGTATATTGAGACAGGCTGCACGGGACAGCGGGCGCAGGAATATCTGGAACGCCTCTGGAAAGGGGGCGTCCATCCCCCTTCCGCCCTTTTGGTAGAAAATGATGTGCTGGCGATTCCCGTATACCGGGCGCTTAAGAATTCCGGTTACAGAATTCCGGAGGATGTGTCTGTAATCGGGTTTGACGGCAGGAGCGTCTGCAGCATGCTGGAGCCGACCCTGACCACCATGCGCATTCCCAGAAGGATGCTGGGGCGCACGCTGGTAACCCTTCTTGCGGATAAGATCAACAGAAAAGAGCGGTCGATGGAAGATGTGACGATGCGCGTGGAAATCAACGCGGAATTGGTGGAGATGGAAAGCGTATGTCCGGCAGAAAAGGGATGAGGATAAAGGGCGCCCGGAACGTGTGTGACGGATACAATTATGAATGGTTATGAACGATTTTATAAATTTATAAATAATTTATTAATTCTATTGACAAATTTATAAATCTAATATATGATAGGGGAGTGTTGAGAGTAATCAACCTACAAAACAGCTGGTGCAGCATAGCTGCACCAGCACCCCCCCCCTTTCATTTTAGAAATTGCAGAGTACAGAATGAACCATCGGCCATTCATTTATCCGTTGCGGAAGATGATGCGTCCGGTGTTTTTTTGTGCGAGGAAAGATTGCCGTTCCTTTTGGCAGGACGGGGAGCGCGGCACTTTTTAATAGCAACAGACCGGAATGGCTTTTGCGGCCTTTGTATGCTATATTGATATCGGAGACAGAACGATTTTGTGGAAGACAGGGGGGATTCGCATGTATGTATGTGTATATGATGGAAAGAATCAGCGTCATTACCGTTCCATGGTATACGGGCTGATGAATACCGGCTACTACGAACGGGCGATTGTGATGAATCCGCTGGAAGAAAGTTTTGTGCTTGTCAGTTACCTGGAAAAGGACGGAGGAAAGCTGACGCCGGTGTATCAGCATATTAACTGCTGCAGAGCAGATTGGATCGCCTGCGAAAGGGATCTGCTCTTAAGGCTCAGAAAATACTGTCAGGACAGGGAAGAGGATTTTCCTGTTGTCAGTCTGACAGGGTATCCGGAGGTTCTTTCCGACGAGCCTTTCTTACTGCGTCTGCTGAAGGATGGATATGTTCCGGTTTCGGAAGCTTCCATAGCGGTCAGGGAGAATGAAGACGCGGATCAATGGAATTACATTCGGACGCAGAAAGATGCGGATGAACTCATGGCTGAGTTCATGGGATTTCATGACTCGACGTTGGATCAGCTCATCTATGAAGAAGAATATGGAAAGACACAGCTAACGGTGCGTTTTGACAATTCAGGATGGTTCGGCATCATTGAGCTGTGCTTTGAGGGGCTGATCGCCCTGAATTTACGCCCACCTCTGGAGAATGAGTCAAGAGAACTTTTTTCTGCCTCTTTTTTCGTAGAAGAAGATCATGTATTCTGGGCGGATGACGAAATCCAAAAGGAAGACATAAACCATCCGGGAACATTTGTGAAAGCGCTGAGCGGAAAATGGAGAAGGGCCGAAACGGACAGAGCCAAAAACCAATAGAGACAAAGTGCGGGCGGGCTGCCTTGTTTTTAGCATGGAGGGGAGCCATGTACGTTCTATAGCCGCAGGCCTTTGATGTCTTTTATCCGGGAAAGAATGACGTTGCAGCTGCAGGAGGTCAGGCCGGGCAGCGGATCGATGACCGTCTGAAGGAAGGACTCCATCTCCTCGCTAGAAGAGGCGACAGCATGGACGTGGAGCTTGTTCCTGCCGGTAACGCGATAAATCTGCGTTACGGTTTCATTCGCCTGGAGAAGCGCAACTACCTGATCGAAGGCATCCGGAGCGGTTTCCAGCTCAAAATAGCAGGAAACGGCTCCGTTTATTTTCTGCGGATTGATTACAGTGGTGTACTCTTCAATGACGCCGCGCGCTTCAAGCGCCTGAATGCGCATCTTAACGGCGACCCGGGAGATGCCGGTTTCTTTTCCGATATCGGAATAGGACATGCGGGCATTTTGAATAAGCAGGCGAAGTATTTTCTGATCCAATTCATCCAGACCATCCAGAAACACAGTATTTCCTCCTTGTGATACAAAACTTGCCGCCGATGACGTGTGCTGCGCAGCGGCTATTTTTATTATAAAGGAAGCTGCGGAGAACTGCAATGCGGGCGAAGCAGAATCAAATAAGGGCGTATATGTTGACTTCCCCTGAAGAGGTTGATACAATAGCTTTCAGATAGATTACGAAAAGAAAGTTTATAATTACGAAAAGAAACTTGATTTAGAAACTCGATTTTTTGGCCGATTAGCATGGGGCAGGGAGAAATGGCGGAGATGGGCAGCAGGACGCATGCGTATGCGGATGAAAAGAGGAAAAAGGGAGATCTGACAAAGG
>USKC01000131.1 GCA_900555195.1 uncultured Lachnospiraceae bacterium | reverse complement strand
CGTTGGAATGGGCGCGGAGGAATGCGGAGGGCTGAGCAGCTGCCCGCAAGGACGCCTCTGCAAACTGCGCATTGCTCTTTTCGGCCGCATGAGATATGATAAGGATGAAACTGAATTCATCAAGAGAGGTAGTTTTATGAAACTGAATACCAAACGGACGATCCTAGTGGGACTTGCCTTCCTTTCCATCAGCGCATTTTGGCAGCTCTATGACAGCATCGTTCCCCTGATACTGAAAAACTCGTTTCATATCAGCGATACAATTTCCGGCGGCATCATGGCGATGGACAATGTGCTCGCAATTTTTATGCTCCCTTTGTTCGGAAGCCTTTCCGACCGCGTAGAAACACGGCTCGGGAAGCGGATGCCTTTCATCCTCTGCGGAACTGCCGCCGCTGTCACCGCAATGTTATTTCTGCCTTATGCGGATAACATCGGTTCGCTGGCGCTTTTTGTTGTAGCCTTGTGCATCACGCTCATCGCCATGGGGAGTTATCGCTCTCCCGCAGTCTCCCTTATGCCTGACGTAACGCCTAAGCCGCTTCGTTCTAAGGGCAATGCTATTATCAATCTGATGGGCGCTGTGGGCGGGGTGATTTCCCTGATCCTGATCTCTGTTTTGGTTCCAAAAGAAGGAAAGCCTGATTATTTTCCGATTTTCCTGATCGTTGCTGCGGTTATGCTTTGCTCTGTTCTCCTGCTATTATGGAAGATACGGGAAACCCCGCTCCGAAAGGAACGGGAAGAGACCGAGGCCAGGATGGCGGAATCGGAGGAAGCTGCGCCCGTTTCCCAAAGTTCGGTGCAATCCCCTCAGGCGCCTATGGATCCGGCTGTAAAGAAAAGCCTGATCCTCATTCTCATCTCCGTTTCCTGCTGGTTCATGGGATATAATGCGGTCACCACCTCCTTCTCCAAATATGCGCAGCTCTACTGGGGAATCCAGGGAGGCGGCTTCGCCAACTGTCTGCTCGTGGCGACCGGAGCGGCCATTCTGTCTTATCTTCCCGTCGGTTCTCTCGCTTCCAGAATCGGCCGAAAAAAGACCATCCTGGGTGGCGTGGTGCTTCTGGCTTCCATGTTCGCGCTGGGCGCTACGGTGAAGGAATACCATGTGTGGATCAACGGACTCTTTGCTCTGGTGGGCGTTGCCTGGGCTGCCATCAATGTGAATTCCTATCCCATGGTGGTAGAGATGAGCAAGGGAAGCGACATCGGCAAATATACCGGTTACTACTATACCTTTTCCATGGCCGCACAGATCATCACGCCGGTGCTCTCCGGATTCCTGCTGGAACATGTGGGATACGCCACCCTGTTTCCCTATGCGGCCCTGTTCGTAGCCGCCGCCTTCTTCACCATGCTGTTCGTAAAGCACGGAGACAGCAGGCCCCTACCGAAAAAGAGCAGGCTGGAAGCCTTTGATGTAGACGATTAAAACCGCCGCGATATGCGGCAGAATGGAGATAAGTATGCACAATCAATCTTCTGATAAGAAAAAGAAAACGCCGAAGCAGATTGCAGCGCTCATATGCGTCGCTCTGCTGGTAGGTATGTATGCCGCTACTCTTGTGGTGGCATTTCTGGATTTTCCCGGTTCCGACCGGCTCTTTCAGGCCTGTCTCGTGGCGACGATCGGCCTGCCGATCCTTCTTTGGATCTATATCTGGCTGTACGGAAAAGTTCAGGAAAGACGGGATGAAGCAGGAAGGAATGAGGAATAATCCGCCCTCCGGCAGATTTATCCCACCCCGAGCTTTTTCAGTTCCTCTCTCGCCTGGTTCTCATTGATAAAATGGATGCCGTGAATGCCAATCGCCTCCGCCGCATCCACATTTTCGGCCACATCATCCAGAAATACGCATTCGTCAGGAACCAGGCGATAGAGCTCGATCAGCCGGCGATAGACGGCCTCATCCGGTTTAATCAGCCCCACTTTATATGAAAGGATCCCTCCGTCCACATATTCCAGGAAGTCCAGGGCATCCTGATTTTCCCGCTCCACCTTGGCCGAGAAATTGGACAGCACCAGAACCTGATAGCCCTGTCCTTTCAGTTCCTTTATCCAGGGAATCGCATAATCCGCCCGCGTAACGATGCCGTGCAGATTCACGAAAATCTCCCGCAGCTGCTCTTCTACGCCCGGATCGTTTTTGATGAAGCCTTCCAACATTTCTTCATCGCTAAGGGCACCTCTGTCAAATTCTCTCCAGAACGGATTATCCACCGTCGCTTTTCCGATCCGCTCCTCCACTTCCTTTTCGTACCCAAAGCTGTGAATGAATTCCCTCCAGCCAAACTGCGTCAGCACATTTCCGATGTCAAAAATTATCGTCCGTATCATCCATTTTTCCTCTCTGACAGCTTTCCTCCGCTTTCTGACTCATCTGCCGCCCGTCTTACTCCAAGGCAGGCAGCATCAGCTCAAACAGCTTTTTCGCGGCAGCGGAAAGCTGAGCCTCTTCCCCTCTCACCACACAAATATGACGTTTGGGGATCATTTTATTAAATCTCAGTTCAAACAGCTTGCCTGATTCCAAATCCTCTGCAGCAAAATCCCTCACCACGCTTCCCACGCCCAGGGAACGCAGCGCGAACTGGACGATCATATCGCTGGTGGCCAGTTCAAACTCCGGATTGAGATTCACCCCGTTTTCCGCGAGAAAGTGATCCATATAGCTGCGCGTGCTGGTGTTCTTTTCCAGGCAGATCAGAGGCAGCCTTTCCAATTCCTTCAGATCCAGCGTCTTATTTTTATACTGTATGAAGCGTCTGCCCGCCACGAACACGTCCTCCAATGTCCGCACCTTACCGCACCACAGACCATCTGCGCAAAACGGCGTGCTGACCACTCCGAAATCAATCTTTCCTTCTTTCAGTGATTTCAGCGTTTCCGGTGTGGGCGCATTGCTCACCTCGATGCGAATGCCCGGGCAGATCTCATGAAAGCGCTCCAGAAAGGGAAGGAGATAAAAGCGAAGCGTCATATCCGAAGCGCCGATATGAATTTCTCCCAGTTCCAGGTTCATCATCTGTCCGAGCTTGCGTTCCCCCAATTCGATCTGTTCTATCCCCTTGGACACATGGGCGTACAAGAGCTCTCCTTCCTGCGTGAGTTTCACTCCTTTTACGCTTCTGATGAAGAGCTGTGTGCCCAGCGCATTCTCCAAAAGCTTGACAGACTGGCTCACCGCAGGCTGACTGATGGACAGTTGTCTGGCGGCCAACGTCACAGAACCGCAGCGCGCCACCTCGTAGAACACCTTGTAATATTCCAGATTCTGAACCATTCCTGCTCCCGTCCGCCGCCACAAGCGGCATAAATTTTGCCTTCCCCTGCGAAACAGAAGAAGAGAGGCTTTCTGTTCCCCTCTTCTTCTTCCGAACCGCACAGATCTCTCAGCAGGCCACACCAATGTCTCTTCATGCATGATGCGTGCAGCCTGGCATCCGTCGTTCGCTCCCTTTATTTTTTCAGCGGGCTCTGCCTGTAAATAATGTCATCCCTGCCCGGCCCGTTGCTGACCATGGTGATCGGATATCCGATATGCTGCTCCACGAATTCCACATATTTTCTGCAGTTTTCGGGAAGATCTTCATACTTGCGGATACCGCGGATATCACATTTCCAGCCCGGAAGCGTTGTGAGCACCGGTTTTGCCTTCTCCAGCTTCCAGGTTACAGGGAACTCCTCTGTTTCCTCTCCGTCGATCTCATAGGCCGTGCACACCGGAATCTCATCCAGATATCCCAGCACGTCCAGCACGGTAAACGCCACGTCTGTGGTTCCCTGCAGACGGCAGCCATACTTGGAAGCCACGCAGTCAAACCAGCCCATGCGGCGGGGTCTTCCCGTTGTTGCGCCGTATTCGCCTCCGTCTCCGCCCCGGCGCCTTAATTCATCCGCTTCTTTTCCGAAGATTTCCGAAACAAAGGCTCCGGCTCCCACAGCTGAGGAATACGCCTTACAAACGGTGACCACCTGCTTGATCTCATAGGGAGGGATGCCCGCTCCAATCGCTCCGTAAGCGGCCAGCGTGGAGGAGGAAGTAACCATGGGATAGATTCCGTGATCCGGATCCTTTAACGTTCCAAGCTGCCCTTCCAGCAGAACGGTCTTGCCTTCGGCAATCGCATTTTCCAGGAAAAGGGCGGTATCGCATACATAAGGCGCGATCATCTCCTTATACTCCATCAGCGTTGCAAACAGTTCTTCCACATCCAGAAGCGGCTTATGATACAGATGCTCAAGGAGCACATTCTTCGTAACAACCACGCGCTCCAGCTTCTCCCTCAGCCCTTTCTCATCGAACAGCTCGCACACCTGAAAACCGATCTTGGCATATTTATCAGAATAGAACGGAGCGATTCCAGACTTGGTGGAGCCAAAAGACTTGCCGCCCAAACGCTCTTCTTCATACTGGTCGAAAAGGATATGATAAGGCATCACGATCTGTGCCCTGTCAGATACCAGGATCTTCGGCATGGGTACGTCCCGATCCGTGATGGATTTGATCTCTCCGATCAGGACAGGAATATTCAGGGCCACACCATTTCCGATCACGCTGGTGGTATGTCCGTAGAAAACGCCGGAAGGCAGGGTGTGCAGAGCGAATTTACCATAATCATTCACAATCGTATGCCCTGCATTCGCGCCTCCCTGAAAACGGACGATGATATCCGCTTCCCTGGCCAGCATATCTGTAATTTTTCCCTTTCCTTCGTCTCCCCAGTTTGCTCCTACTACCGCTTTAACCATTCTTACCTCCATTCCGAAGCGCTTTATGCGAATCCCCCGCACAAACAGCAGCTCCGCTATGAAAACCTCTCTTCACAGCAAAAGGCAGGCTTCCACTCAAACCGTAAAAAACCTGCCTTCCTGTCTTTTACTTACTGATTATATCCTATAATCTTTTATAAGTAAAATCAATATTTATTATGTTAAAAATAAGTACAGTTTATGATTGTTCCCCATGGAAGGAGACCTTCCACCCGTATGGAGATTCCCCCGCATACGGTCTTGGGAGCCGTTCTGCGGCATTCGCTTTAAACGTTAATCTCCGCCTTCACTCCCAGCAGTTCCCGATTGTCTTCCAGCACAGGGGCGATCACTTCCTTCAGGAAGCGTTCCACCTGCTGAGGCGCACAGCCCACATAGCGGGAAGGATCCAGGGTCTTTTCCAGTTCTTCTTCGGTCGTCATGAACAGGGGATCTGCCGCGATGAGAGAAAGCAGGTTGTTATCCTTTCCTTCCGCCTTCACACGGCGGCCCGCTTCCATGGAAAGCTCCCGGATCCGCTCATGCAGTTCCTGGCGGTCTCCGCCTTTCTTCACAGCATCCATCATGATGTTCTCTGTAGCCATGAACGGAAGTTCGGACAAAAGCCGCTTCTCGATCACCTTCGGATAAACCACCAGCCCGTCCACCACGTTCAGGCACAGATCAAGGATCCCGTCGATGGCCAGGAAACCTTCCGGAATGCTCAGCCGCTTGTTCGCAGAATCGTCCAGCGTGCGCTCAAACCACTGCGTGGCGGATGTGATGGCGGGATTGAGTGCGTCAACAATCACATAACGGGAAAGGGAAGCGATGCGTTCGCTGCGCATGGGGTTCCGTTTATAAGCCATGGCGGATGAACCGATCTGGCTCTTCTCAAAAGGCTCCTCCACTTCCTTCAGATGCTGCAGCAGGCGGATGTCCCCAGCCATCTTGGTGGCGCTGGCCGCAATTCCTGCCAGGACGTTCAGCACCCTTGTATCCACTTTTCTGGAATAGGTCTGTCCGGATACGGGATAGCAGGCCTCAAAGCCCATTTTCTTCGCGATCATGGGATCCAGGGCATTCACCTTCTCCATGTCCCCGTCAAACAGTTCCAGGAAGGAAGCCTGGGTTCCCGTCGTGCCCTTAGAACCGAGCAGCTTCATGGTGGAGATCACATAATCCAGATCCTCCAGATCCATATAGAACTCCTGCATCCACAGGCTGGCCCGTTTTCCCACAGTGGTGGGCTGAGCGGGCTGGAAATGGGTGAACGCCAATGTGGGCAGATCCTTATAGGTATCGGCGAACTTCGCCAATTCAGCCAGGACATTGACCAGTTTCTTCTTTACCAGCTTCAGGGCTTCCGTCATCACGATGATATCCGTATTGTCTCCCACATAACAGGAGGTGGCGCCCAGGTGGATGATCCCCTTCGCTTTGGGACACTGTACGCCGTAAGCGTACACATGGCTCATCACGTCATGACGGACTTCCTTCTCTCTTGCCTTTGCCACATCATAATTGATATCATCGGCATGGGCCTTCAATTCCTCAATCTGCTCGTCGCTGATCAGAAGTCCCAGTTCTTTTTCCGTCTCCGCCAGGGCGATCCAGAGCCTTCTCCAGGTTCTGAATTTCTTATCCGGGGAAAAGAGATACTGCATTTCCCGGCTCGCATAGCGTTCCGAAAGCGGGCTCACATATCTGTCCGTATTTTCACTCATAATCTGGCTCCTTTTCCTTTTACATACTGCTTTTTGCCTTCTGAAATCCACAATGGCCGGCATGAGCGCTTGCCGCGCGCATGCCGGCCCCTTCAACCGGCCCCGTCTGCCAGGGCCCGCATCATAGCAGCCCGTCCAATCCCTGACCGCTGCCTTTTACAGCCCAAACCTTTGCTTCTTACAGGCCCAGACGCTTGAACACCTCGTTATAAGCCTCTTCTACATTTCCAAGGTCACGGCGGAAACGATCCTTATCCAGCTTCTCGTTCGTATGCACATCCCACAGTCTGCAGGTATCCGGGCTGATCTCATCGGCCAGGATGATCTGTCCGTGATAACGGCCGAACTCGATCTTGAAGTCGATCAGCTTGATGTCCGCCTGCAGGAAATAGGCCTTCAGCACGTCGTTTACCTTAAATGCGTACTTCTTAATGGTCTCAATCTCTTCCCAGGTTGCAAGCTTCATCGCCACTGCGAAATAAGAATTGATCAGCGGATCGCCCAGTTCGTCATTCTTATAGCTGAACTCAATCGTGGGCTCGTCAAAGGGAGTTCCCTCCGGCACGCCAAGCCTCTTGGAAAAGCTTCCAGCAGCCACATTTCTGATGATTACTTCCAGGGGAACGATCTCCACCTTCTTCACAGCCGTCTCACGGTCGGAAAGTTCTTCAATATAGTGCGTGGGAACGCCTTCCTTTTCCAGAAGCTGATCCACATGGTTGCTCATCTTATTGTTAATCACGCCCTTACCGACAATGGTGCCCTTCTTTTCCCCATTGAATGCGGTAGCGTCGTCCTTGTAATCCACGATCAGCACATCCGGATCCTCTGTTTTGAACACCTTCTTCGCCTTGCCTTCATAGAGCTGTTCCAGTTTTTCCATTCCGTTTACCTCGCCTTTCCTGCGCTTTGCGCATCCACTTTTGGCATCTGCGTCCCATATCCCGCGCGCACGCCTTCTTTAATAAGGAAAGATGGCTCCGTCTCCAGGCCACCTTTCAATTAACAAAACCAGCGGATTCATCCATTCCTCCGCCGCGCTTTTTGTTCCTGCCGGAAGCGATTTCTGTATGTAAGTATATCGCACCGTTTTTTAGAAATCAAGGACAGACCGGGACAAGGAACAATTTTCTACATAATGCCAAAAATTTCTCGCGCTTCCGGCAAGAATCGGGGCAACCCTACGAACAGCTGCTCGCGGGGCTCTTTCGTCATACTCGTTCTGTCTGCTTCCGCGTTCCCATCAGACCTGCATCACGCGGCCGATGAACTCCCGCACCCTGGCGTTCGGGGATGAGAACAGTTCCTCCGGCGTTCCTTCCTGGCAGACCACTCCTTTTTCCATGAAAAGGATCCGGTCAGAAAGTTCCCTGGCGAACTGCATTTCATGGGTGACAATAATCATGGTCATGCGTTCTTTCGCCAGCTGACGGATGACTTTGAGCACCTCTCCTGTCAGTTCGGGATCCAACGCCGATGTGGGCTCATCAAAAAACAGAATTTTGGGCTGTCTGGCCAGGGCACGGGCAATGGATACCCGCTGCTGCTGCCCTCCGGAGAGCTGATACGGATAGGCGTCCTTCTTATCGGAGAGCCCCAGCCTTGCGA
>USKC01000130.1 GCA_900555195.1 uncultured Lachnospiraceae bacterium | reverse complement strand
CTGGAAGAGGATGAGAAAGCCATGTTCCTGGAAGATCTGGGCCTGAAGGAATCCGGCCTGGATAAGCTGATCAAGGCGAGTTACCATCTTCTGGGGCTGATCAGCTTCCTCACATCAGGGGAGGATGAGACCCGTGCCTGGACCATCAAGATCGGAACCAAGGCTCCCCAGGCTGCAGGCAAGATCCACAGCGATTTTGAACGGGGATTTATCAAAGCGGAAGTGGTTAACTATAAGGATCTTCTGGAACAGGGGTCTTTAGCGGCTGCCCGCGAAAAAGGCCTGGTCCGTATGGAGGGCAAGGATTATGTGGTTCAGGATGGGGATACCATTCTCTTCCGCTTCAATGTGTAAAGAGGTTTAAAGCGATAAGAACTGCTTCAGCAGAAACAGGCCATTCCAGACAGGGGCCGGAGTGATTCGTATGAGTCATTTCGGCCCCTGTCTGGCATTCACGGATTTGCATTTCTGTTTCCGGAGGACAAGATACCGATATTTTCAGACAAGAATGTGATACGATAATTCAGGAATTTGTGTGAAGATAGAGAAAAAGGAAGCTGATGCAGGAAGGGCGCATAAGTGAGGCGCAGGTTTTGCAGCGTTTCGGAATGGAGGATGAAATGATAGAACAGAAAAGAATGGAAGAAGTATACCATGCTCTGCAGACGCCGTTTAAGGTGGGAATGATTTTAGAAGAAGAGGGAGCATATATGGATTGCCCCTGCGTTTTCAGGACAGCTTCGGGAGAATGGGGGATGGTGTATGCCAAGTATGAAGAGAGAAAGAATGGATATGAGACCTGGTATGCAGTCAGCAGAGACCTGTTAAACTGGAAAGAGGAGAAGAACTTATTGGCGATGAGCGGGAAGGGGTGGGATGCGTATCAGTGTGCGGGCGGGATGGCACTGATCGATCCGGAATGGGAGGGGACGCATCGGGTTACCTCTTTTCAGGGAAAGTACTGGATGTCTTATATAGGGGGGCAGCTTCAGGGATATGAGCCGGATCCTCTCAGCATAGGAATGGCATATTCTAGGGAACCGGAAATGCAAAACTGGGAACGGCTGCCGGAGCCGATTCTCATGCCGATGGATCCGCAGGCCAGGAAGTTTGAAAAGGCCACTCTGTACAAGAGCACGGTGATAGAAGATAAACAGGGGCTTACGGGATACCGTTTTGTCATGTTTTATAACGCTAAGCAAGAAGGAATGTGGGTGGAACGGATCGGGATGGCGGGCAGCAATGATATGATTTGCTGGTCCAGGATAGGAGACGCCCCTGTGATTGACAATGGAATAGATCAGGAATTCAATATCAGCGGAGATCCTCAGCTGCTTCGGTATGATGACCTTTGGGTCATGAATTATTTTGTCTGTCGGGAAGGGAAAGCTTTTGACACATTTGCTTGCTCAAAAGATTTGTTCCACTGGACGAAATGGAACGGAGAACCGTTGATTGAAGCGGGAGAAGATTATGACAAAACATATGCGCATAAACCCTGGATTCTGATGGAAAACGGAAGGGTGTACCATTTTTACTGCGCGGTCAGCGGAAACAGGCGAGGGCTCGCGCTGGCTGTGTCCAGGCCATGACGGCCTAGCAGTTCTTCCATATTTTGCGGTATTCCAGGGGAGTGATGCCTTCTCTGTTCCGGAACAGCTGAATGAAGTGGCTCGTTTGGGGGGTGCCGACTTGGCAGGCAATGGACGTCACCGACAGGCTGCTTTCCCGCAGAAGTTCCTTGGCGGCTTGTATGCGGCAGCTGATGAGATATTGGTGGATGCTCATGCCCATGTAGCGCGAAAATTCTTTGGAAAGATGGTACTTGCTGAAGTTCAGGCGTCCGGCAATTTGTCCCAGGCTCAGATTTTCCGAATAGTGGGCCTGGATAAAAGAAACGGTATCGTGAACTGAATCCGGCAGACGAAAAGGGCTTTGAGAAGCAGTCAGCTTCTGCGCAACCAGTTCCGTTACAAGACTGGTGATTAAGCTGGAGGTGAGCACCTCGGAATAGACGGCCTTCCGTTGATTCAGGGCAAGGATACGGCGAAGCGTACTTTCCATTAGGAAAGGTTCCTGAATGAGAACAACAGGACTGCCTGTGCTGTGAAATTCCATATAATACCCGCCAGCAGAGATGCCATGAAAATGCAGCCACAGAAATTCCCATTCCTGTCCTTTTTGAGGCTCGTATCTATGTGGCTGCATACAGTCAATATAAAAGCAGCAGCCCGCCTTCAGAGGGTAAGAATCGTGTTCATACTGAAGTAGGCCCTGACCGGACAAGGTGTATAAAATCAGATAGGAAGGCAGGGAGGAACGCTCCGTGTAATAAGGAGAAGACGTACGGAAATATCCGCATTCCTGCATATATAGATAATTGTTCCTGGCGTGGGCGCTCACTGTGTTCATATAGCGAATGGAATCCTCTGACCAGGTATAGGAAGCGTCTTCATAATAAGATGCCGCCTTTTCCAGATGGAAAGTGGGAATTTATACAATGGGACTGCAGTGCTACTGGACACAGTTTGAAGGGCTGAAGGACAGAATGATGGAATATGGCCGCTTTATTGCTTCAAAGGTAGAAGCAATGGGGGTGGAAGTGTATTTTTATGGAATTGTGGACTGCGAGGCGGAAGGAAGAAGGGCAGGGGAATATTTTGCTTCCAATAATGTGGATCTGATTCTTGCACACAGCGGAACATATGTTACCAGCGCGTCAGTGCTCCCCATCCATCAGATCTGCAAGGCGATGACGGTGATCCTCAACCTGCAGCCGACGGCGCAGATAAATTATGAGAAAACGACTACGGGGGAATGGCTTGCACACTGCAGCGCCTGCCCGGTTCCGGAACTGACGAACGCTTTTCGCAGAGCCGGCGTGCGGTTTGAGATTGTAAACGGCCTGCTTGGCATGGCAGAGACGCCTGCGATTTCTCTGACGGATGAATCGACATGGATGCGTCCGGAGGCGAAAGCGGCATGGCATAAAATCGAAGAGTGGGTAAAGGCAGCGGGGGTAAAAGCGGCGCTGAGATACTGCCGTTTTGGATTCCTGGGTAACAATTATTCAGGGATGCTGGATTTGTACAGTGATTTTACAATGATATCCGCGCAGACCGGAGCACATGTGGAACTGCTCGAGATGTGTGACTTAAATCGTATGTTGGAAAGCGTAACGGAAGAAGAGATAGAAAAAAAGAGAGAGGAAATCAATGGATTCTTTCAAATTGCAGCGAAAGAATCAGCGGATCCCAGGAATCAGCGGCCGACACAGGAACAGCTGGATTGGTCGGCGAAAGTAGCCGCAGCTCAGGAAAAACTGGTTTTGGAATATGATCTGGATGGACTTGCCTATTATTATCATGGCGCACCTGGAGGAGCGTATGAAACTCTGCAGTCAGGGTTTATTGTCGGACATTCTCTTCTTACCGCAAAAGGGATTCCCTGTGCGGGGGAAGGGGATCTAAAAACCTGCCTTGCCATGAAAATATGTGATCTGCTTGGGGTGGGAGGCTCTTTCTGCGAGATAGTTGTGACCGATTATGAGAATGGAACCATCCTCCTTGGACATGACGGGCCTTTTCATCTGGCGATTGCGCAGGGCAAACCGCTGCTTCGGGGACTGGGCGTGTATCACGGTAAACAGGGAAGCGGAATTTCTGTGGAAGCAAAGGTGCGTACGGGCAATATCACAAATCTTGGATGTACACAGACGGAAGGGGGGAGGCTGAAGTTCCTGATTACTGAAGCACAGTCTGTTGACGGTCCGATTATGACCATCGGCAATACCCAGACGCCGGTTAGATTCCGCCAGAGCCCAGATGATTATATGGACGAATGGTTCGCGGAGGGGCCTACCCATCATTTCGCAATGAGCGTGGGACATCATGCGTCTGTATTTGAAAAGGTTGCCAAAATGCTGGAAATAGAGGCGGTGATACTGGATCGGAAATCCTGTTAGGTTTCCGGAACCGCGGCCGCCCAAAACAGAAAAACAGAGGCGCGCAACTGCGCGCCTCTCATGCCCTGAGACAACCGGCTCCGCCGGATCCTTTGCAGGAAAGCAAAGGGAAGTGGGGTATGCTATAACCTGAGCATCATGATATCACAGCTGATATCTTGTCCGTTGATTTTCATAAATCCCGGAAACGTACCGATCGTTTCAAAACCGATTTTTTTGTATAGCGCGATCGCCCGCGCATTGTCGCTTCTCACCTCCAGAGAGAGGATCTCAAGCCCATCGATATTTTTGGCAAAACGGATGATTTCTTCCATCAGACGCGTGCCGATATGTTTTCCCCACATTTCTTTTCTTACAGAGATGCTCAGTTCACCCCTGTGCGCGAGACGGGGCTTTACCTGGCCGGCGAAGGAAGCACTGCCCACGATCTTGCCGCTTTCTACCGCAAGAAGATACAGCTGCCTGTCGGAATGAAGAAGGGTCTCCAGATATTCCTTTTCCGCCTCCACGCTAAAAGGCACGCCTTCCGGACCGAACGTCAGATTATCTGATTCACCCCCGATCAGCTTGCAGTATTCCAGAATTTTTTCCGCATCAGACGGAAGCGCTTTTCTTATCTCAACCATATCTTCCTCCATTCCGCCGCGGCAGAATTTGTTAGGCCGGGCGTACGCCTTCAGAACGATATTTCTCTGCCACCTAAAACCATCTTCCGCCAAACAGGCAAATTTTATTAAGTATCATAAACCGTTACGGGAAAGAGGTCAACCGCCTTTCCAAGAAAACCCGCCCCGCGTGCAGGCGTTTAGAAACAGCCAATTTTTGAAGCGGTTTATGGGAAAAGAACTCCAGCCGGGCCAGACGGCGCCCTTCAGCGCAGGATGCGGTATGGGAAAGTTCCGGACAGGTCTGCGCGGCGATGTGGAGCATCCGAGAAAACGAAAAACTTGATTTGCAAGGATTTCTATTGATTTTGCTTGCAAAATGCATTAAGTTATACTAAAATCATAGTAAAAGTGGTGAAAAGTGGTTCAAAGTGGTAGAAAGTGGGGCATTTTTCGTGACGGCCACTTTTTAGGCGGTGATTGTCATGTTCATGGGTGAGTACAACCACACAATTGATGCAAAAGGCAGGCTGATCATCCCTTCCAAATTTCGCGAAAGCCTGGGAGAAGGCTTCGTGATTACGAAAGGGTTGGACGGCTGCTTGTTTGCGTATGACAATCAGGAATGGAACGCCTTTGAGGAGAAACTCAGGGCATTGCCCTTAAGCAGGAAGGACAACCGACAGTTTGCCAGATTCTTCCTGGCGGGCGCTGCGGAGGTGGAAGTGGACAAGCAGGGGAGGATCCTGATCCCTTCCAACCTGAGAGAATTTGCGGGTCTCCTGAAGGACGTGGTTCTGGTGGGGGTGGCCAGCCGCGTTGAGATCTGGAGCAAGGAGAAATGGGACAGCCTCCAGGAAGAGGATGATGAGGCTGTGGAGGATATCGCGGAGCGGATGTCTGAGCTGGGCCTGGGAATCTGATCAGGATAACCCGGGCAGGAAGGACCGGAATGGAATTCAGACACAAATCAGTACTATTGGAAGAGACAATTCAGGGACTGCAGATAAAACCGAATGGGATTTACCTGGACGGCACCCTGGGAGGAGGCGGCCACAGCAGCCGGATCCTGGCGCAGCTGGCAGGAGGAAAGCTGATCGGCATCGACCAGGATGAAGAAGCGCTGGAAGCGGCGGGGCGCCGGCTTGCGGAATATGGGAACGCAGCGGTGCTCATCAGGGACAATTACTGCAATGCGGCCAGGGTGGTCAGAGAACTGGGAATAGACGGTGTGGATGGAATCGTCTTGGACTTGGGCGTATCGTCCTGGCAGCTGGATAACGCGGAAAGAGGATTTTCCTATAAATATGACACGCCGTTGGACATGCGGATGGATAGGAGGCAGTCGCTTTCTGCAAAAGAGATTGTGAACGGGTATTCGGAGGCGGAGCTTACCCGCATTCTGAAGGAGTATGGTGAGGAACCATTTGCGAGGAATATCGCGAGGCGCATTGTGGCGGCGAGAGCGGACGGGCCCATAGAGACCACAGGGGAACTGAACGAACTGATTAAGGCCGCAATACCCGCCAAAATGCGGGCGAACGGAGGACATCCGTCGAAGCGTACCTTTCAGGCGATCCGGATTGAATGCAACCATGAATTGGATGTGCTTAAGAATTCTTTGGATGATCTGATCGGGCTGCTGAATCCGGGAGGAAGGTTTTGTATCATTACCTTTCATTCCCTGGAGGATCGCATTGTGAAGAACGCGTTTCGCAGGCATGAGAATCCATGCACCTGTCCGCCGGAATTCCCCGTATGTGTATGCGGGAAGAAACCGGACGGGAAAGTGATCACGAAAAAGCCGATCCTACCTTCGGCGGAAGAGGCGGAAGAAAATTCACGTTCCAAAAGCGCGAAATTGAGGATTTTTGAAAAAACAAGTTAGGGAGAATTAATATGGCACGGATGGCAGACGGCAGACAGTACAGAAACAGCGAAAGAAGAGAATATAGAAAAAACAGCAGAAGAAACGCTTATATCTCAGGCACCGCTGTGAGAAAGCTGGATGTTGTAACGGAGATTAACAAGCCGCAGCAGCCCAGGGAACTGAGCCATGCCGTGCGTAAGAACCGGGATAAGGCGGTTTACATGAACCTGGGATATGTCCTTTTTCTGTCGGCGTCCCTGCTGGTGGCCGGTTTTGTCTTGATCGGCTACATCAGGCTGCAGTCCGAGATCACGTCCAGCGTGAAGCGTATTTCTTCTATGGAAAGCGCGCTGAACAGCTTGAAGGTGGCAAATGATGAAGAATACAGCAGGATAGAAAGTTCAGTGGATCTGGACGAAATCCGGAGGATTGCGATTACAGAGTTAGGTATGACTTATCCCGATGAAAGCCAGATTGTGACTGTTCCTGATGAGGGGAGCGATTATGTGAGACAACTTGCGGATATTGACGGTTAAAAGAAATGGCTCTATACGGAGGACAGTTTTGGAAAAGTCAGGAAAAGAAAAGGAACGAAACAACAAATTTACGGTCAAAATGCAAAAGAAGCTGGTGGTACTGTATCTTTGTGTACTGCTGGCTTTTGCCGGATTAAGCGCCCGGTTGATGATTATCAACCGGGACGACGGAGAGCGGTATAAGAAGGAAGTTTTGTCCCAGCAGCAATATTCCAGCCGTACCATTCCCTTTAAAAGGGGAGAAATCGTGGATCGCAAAGGGACGAAGCTGGCCGTGAGCGAGAAGGTATATAACCTGATCCTGGACTGCAAACAAATGAATGAGAAGGAAGAGTATGTAGAAGCCACGATTGCGGCTCTGACTCAGTGCTTTGATGTGGATGAGGCGCAGATCCGCAGTTATAATGAGGCGAATCCCACCTCTCAGTATTATGTGTTGGCGAAGCAGCTGACCTATGAAGAAATCGCCCCCTTTCAGGAATTGGAAGCGGATGAGGAGGCCGGCAGGAACATTCAGGGCGTATGGTTTGAAGAGGAATATCGCAGGGTATATCCGAATAACAGCCTGGCCAGCGATGTGATTGGGTTTACCAGTTCGGACAATGTGGGAAATTATGGGCTGGAAGAATACTACAACGATGTGCTGAGCGGAGTGAACGGCCGGGAATATGGCTATATGAATGACGACGCCAATCTGGAGAGAACGACGAAGGCGGCTGTGGATGGAAACAACCTGGTTCTGACGCTGGACAGCAACATTCAGAGCATTGTGGAAAGAAAGCTTCAGGAATTCAATGATACCTATAAGAATGCCGTATATGAAGGAGACGGGGCCAGAAATGTGGGATGCATCATCATGGAAGTGGACAGCGGAGAGATCCTTGCCATGGCCAGCTATCCTAACTTTGATCTGAATGAACCGAGAAATACAGATGCGTTGATCGGACAGAATATGGTGGATGAGTCCGGGAATGTGCTCAGCGATGTGATCAATGAAGCGTTGTTGGAACAGATGGATGATGATACGCTGTACAGACAGCTGAATGCTCTCTGGAAGAATTATTGTATTTCCAGTACTTTTGAACCAGGCTCCACGATGAAACCATTTACAGTGGCGGCCGGATTGGAGAGCGGAAAGCTTCTTGGCAATGAAGTTTATGAATGCAACGGTAGTCTGACCATTGTTGAAGGAGAGAAACCGATTAAGTGCCAT
>USKC01000129.1 GCA_900555195.1 uncultured Lachnospiraceae bacterium | reverse complement strand
CGTGCCGGATAGCATAGCGGAGAAGAAGGAACTGCTTCTGGCCAATCGAATTGCCATATGGGACGTGGTATCTTCCTGTGAGATTACCGGCTCGGCGGACAGTTCCATCCGTAATGTGCAGGCAAACGATATTGCGGGCCTGCTGAAACGGGCCCCCATAGAGGCCATCTATGCCAATGGTGAGACGGCATACCGGCTCTATGGGAAATACTGTGCGAAGGAGGCCGGAATGGAAGCGATCCGGCTGCCGTCTACCAGCCCGGCCAACGCGGCCTGGACGCTTCCTCGCCTGGTGGAGGCCTGGCGCGTCATCCTTCCGGATGCCACCGGATTTGCCCGGGCGGCCTGCAGGGGTCTTGACGGGATGACGGAGGAAGCGTAAACTGCAAAGGAAATGCGGGAAAACGGTTTGAAAAGCCCTTATCTGCAAAAAGGATATCCAGCGTGGCGGATGAGGGATATAAAAGGATAAAGGAGAGAAGGAATCATGCTGCAAAAGATGACGATAGAAGATTATGAAGAAGTGAGCGCCCTGTGGCATCGGATCAAGGGATTTTCCATCCGCAGCATTGATGATTCCAGGGAAGGTGTGGAACGCTTCCTGAAGAGAAACCCGGATACCAGCGTGGTGGCCAGGGAGGATGGAAGAGTGGTGGGTGCCATTCTGTGCGGCCATGACGGGCGGAGGGGCTGCCTTTATCATGTCTGTGTGGATCCGGATTACCGGATGCGGGGCATTGGGAAATCCATGGTGGTGTTCTGTATGAACGCGCTCAGGAAGGAACAGATCAGCAAGGTATCCCTGATCGCTTTTACCCGGAATGACGTGGGCAATGCCTTCTGGCGCTGTATCGGTTGGACGAAGCGCGAGGATTTGAACTATTATGATTTTGTGTTGAATGAAAAAAATATAGAGCGGTTTAACGAATAGAGAAAAGGAGCAGACGGTTATGGGTGCGATGGAAATCGAGCGGATCGAAGGCGGCGTTACGGCCGCGAAGGGCTTTATGGCCGCGGGCTGCGAAGCGAATGTAAAGTATAAAAACAGAAAGGACATGGCGATGATATACAGCCAGACGCCTTGTTTGGCTGCCGGAACTTTTACCCGGAATGTGGTGAAGGCTGCGCCGGTGCTGTGGGATAAAGAAATGGTGGAGCATTCCCCCTTCATCCAGGCGGTAGTGGCCAATTCCGGCATTGCCAATGCCTGTACCGGAGAAGAAGGAAGACAGTACTGCGGCCAGACGGCCCAGGCCGCTGCAAAGGCGCTTGGCATTCCGGAGGAGTCCGTGCTGGTGGCATCCACCGGCGTGATCGGGATGCAGCTTCCGATGGATAAGATTACGGCGGGTGTGAAAACCCTGTCGGGCATGCTTTCCGATACGAAGGAAGCCGGAACCCAGGCTGCGGAAGCGATTATGACCACGGACACCGTCTCCAAAGAGATGGCGGTTCGGTTTAGGCTCAGGGATAAAACGGTTACCGTAGGGGGCATGGCGAAGGGAAGCGGCATGATCCATCCGAATATGTGCACCATGCTGGGGTTTGTGACGACGGATGCGGCGATTTCCAAAGAACTGCTGCAGGAGGCCCTGAGCGAGGACGTGGTGGATACCTTTAATATGATTTCCGTGGATGGGGATACCTCCACCAATGACACGCTTCTCCTTCTGGCTAACGGGGAAGCCGGCAATGAGAAAATTACGGAAAAAAATGAGGATTACCGGCTCTTCTGTGCGGCGCTCCACGAGGTGACGGAGAGCCTCGCCAAGATGCTGGCAGGAGACGGAGAAGGGGCCACGGCCCTTTTCGAGGCCCATGTGGTTCATGCGGCCACCAAGGAGGAAGCCAGGACGCTGGCCAAATCTGTGATCTGCTCCAGCCTTACCAAGGCTGCGATTTTCGGGCATGATGCCAACTGGGGCAGGATCCTGTGCGCGCTGGGCTATTCAGGAGTGAACTTTGATCCGGAAAGGATAGAATTGTCCCTGGTTAGCGAAGCGGGTAACATTCTGATTTATCAGAATGGCAAGGCTTCTGACTACAGCGAAGAAGAGGCCACGAAGATTCTTTCCTGCCCTGCGGTTACCGCTCTGGTGGATATGAAGATGGGAGAGGCCGAGGCTACCGCCTGGGGGTGCGATCTCACTTACGATTATGTGAAGATTAACGCGGACTACAGATCTTGATTGAGAAGCCGAAGATGCGGCTGGAACGGAGGAAAAGATGGAACAGCAGGAAATGGCGCAGGTGATGCAGAAGGCTTCCGTACTCATCGAAGCGCTGCCTTATATACAGAAATTCAACCGGAAAATTATTGTGGTAAAATATGGCGGAAGCGCCATGAGCGACGAAGCCCTGCAAAAGAATGTGATTCAGGATGTGACGCTTTTAAAGCTGGTGGGCTTCAAGCCGATTATCGTCCATGGCGGCGGAAAGGCCATCAGCAAATGGGTCGGTAAGGTGGGCAAGGAGGCCAGATTCGTGAATGGCCTGCGTGTGACCGACGAAGAGACCATGGAGATTGCGGAGATGGTTCTTGGACGCGTGAATAAGAACCTCGTGACCATGGTGGAAGAACTGGGAGTCAAGGCCGTAGGGATCAGCGGAAAAGACGGCGGCCTTTTGAAGGTGACAAAGAAGTACGCAAACGGAGAAGATATCGGTTATGTGGGCGAGATCGAAAAGGTGGATCCAAAAGTGCTCTATGATCTGCTGGAAAAGGATTTCCTGCCCATCGTGGCGCCTGTGGGACTGGACGATCAGTTTGCTACCTATAACATTAACGCGGATGATGCGGCCTGCGCCATCGCAAAAGCGGTTGGTGCGGATAAGCTGGTGTTCCTGACGGATATTGAAGGCTTATACAGGGATATCAATGACAAATCCTCCTTCATTTCCCGGCTGACAGCCGGACAGGCGGAAGAACTGATCGAGGGAGGCATTATCGGAGGCGGCATGCTGCCGAAGTTGACCAACTGTACGTCTGCGATCCGCAATGGGGTAAACCGGGTGCATATCCTGGACGGAAGGATCCCTCACTGCCTGCTGCTGGAGATTTTCACGAACGAAGGGATCGGGACGGCGATCGTCAGAGATGGGGAGCAGTAAGAAAGGGCGGCGAAAAAGCGTCTGCATAAAACGACTGCGCCATACACAAGAATTCACAGAAAGGCGGGAGCGTGTATATGAGCATCAGCATGAAGGAATATATCGATGAGGCCGAAGCGGCCCTGCTGCATACCTATAACCGGTATCAGGTGGTTTTGGACAGGGGAGACGGCGTGTGGCTGTATGATATGGAAGGAAAACGGTATCTGGATTTTGTATCCGGGATCGCTGTTTTTGCCCTGGGTTATAACAACCGGGAGTATAATGATGCGCTGAAGGCGCAGATCGATAAGATCATCCATACTTCCAATTATTATTATAATGTTCCGGCCATCGAAGCGGCCAAGAAGCTAAAGCAGGCGTCGGGGATGGATCGGGTATTTTTCACCAACAGCGGCGCTGAGGCCGTGGAGGGCGCGCTGAAGGCGGCGAGAAAGTACGCCTTTTTGAAGGACGGAAGAACCGATCATGAGATCATCGCCATGGAGCATTCTTTTCACGGAAGGACGTTCGGTGCGCTGTCCGTGACGGGGAATCCCCACTATCGGGAGGCTTTTGAACCTATGATCGGCAATATCCGCTTTGCCAGAATGAATGATTTTGACAGCGTGATGGAGCAGGTTACGGATCGTACCTGCGCGATCATACTGGAGACGATACAGGGAGAGGGCGGAATCTGGCCTGCAGAAGAAGATTTTCTGAAAAAGCTGCGCGCCCTGTGCGATGAGAAAGATATCCTGCTGATCCTGGATGAGATCCAGTGTGGGATGGGAAGGACGGGATATATGTATGCCTGGCAGCGCTATGGGGTGAAGCCGGACATCATGACCACTGCCAAAGCGCTGGGATGCGGCGTTCCGGTGGGCGCATTCCTGATGACGGAAAAAGTGGGCACGCACTCCCTCACCAGCGGAGACCATGGGACGACTTATGGAGGCAACCCGCTCGCCTGTGCAGCCATCTGCAAGGTGTTTGAACTGTTTGAAAAGGAAGGGGTGCTGGAAAATGTGAAGCAGGTGGGCCCTTACCTTGGCGAGCGCCTGAAGGAACTTGCGGATAAATATGACTGTATTGTGACCTGCCGCGGTGAGGGGCTGATGCGCGGGCTGGTATTTAATAGGCCGGTGGCGGAAGTGATCAATAAAGCCCTTGAGAAGGGATTGATTCTGATTAATGCAGGAACTGAGATCATCCGTTTTGTTCCTCCGCTCATCATTTCTAAAGAAAATGTGGATGAGATGATCTCCATCCTCACGGAATGCCTGGATGAAGTATCCGCATAGATTTTAAAGGAGTGGCGGAATGAAGAAAAGGAAAAAGATACTCGGCGTGTTTCTGGCCGTCGCGGCGGCCGCCGTTTTGCTCCTGGTCGGGGTGTACAGCGGCAGGAACGTTGGCCAGGGGGAAACCGGGGATGCCATCCTGGCAGGGAAACCTACGCTGAATTTGTGGTATACGGATGAGTCTCTGGAAGATTTCCTGGCCAGCGCGGCGTTGGATTTTTCAGAAGAAAGAAATGTGCGGGTGATTCCTACGCTGGTGTCCGGCCTGGAATATCTGGAGAGCATTCAGGAAGCGTCTCTTACCTCCAATGCATATCCGGATGTCTATATTCTGGGAAATGAAAGCCTGGAAAAGGCCTGGCTGGCGGGGCTGGCCAGCGAGATACGGGATGCGGAGAATAGCGTGTCAGCAGAGCATTTTCCGGAAACGGCTATCAGGGCCGTTTCCTATCAGGGGAAAATGATCGGCTATCCGTTCTTTTTTGAAACCAGCGCCCTGGTATATAACAAAACCTATCTGGAAGAAATGGCTGCCGCGCTTTTGGAAGCGGAGGCGGATGCGCTGGCGGGACAGGAAGCCATGGCGGCTCTGGATGAGAATGGCGAGCCGGTGGCTGGAGAGGATGCAGCTACGGGAGAGCCGGAAAGCGCTGCCATTACGGAAGAAGCGATTGCGCAGCGGGCGGAGGAACTCATTCCAACCACGATTGACGGGATCCTGAGTTTTGCGGACAGCTATAACGCGCCGGAGCAGGTAGAGGCTGTTTTCCGTTGGGATGTGTCCGATATTTTTTATAACTACTTCTTTGTGGGCAATTACGCGGATGTGGGCGGGCCGTACGGGGATGATGAGAATTCCATTGATATCTATAATGAGGAAACGATCAGATGCCTTACCGCCTATCAGGATTTGAACCAGTTTTTTTCCATTGATCCGGATGAGGTAACCTATGAATTCGTTGTTCAGGATTTTCTGGATGGGAAGTTGGTGTTCACCGTGGCAACTACGGATATCCTTAACCGGCTGGAGGAGGCTGTGGCGGACGGCTCCTTCCCCTATGAATACGGTGTGACCCGAACCCCGGATATCGACGGAGAACTGGGCACCAGAAGCCTGTCGGTGACCAATGTGGCGGTTGTCAATGGTTACAGCGAGCAGAAAGAGACAGCCAATGCGTTTGCCCGTTTCCTGACACAGGAGGCTTCTGCCGAATTGTATGAAAGCGCGCATAAGCTGCCAGCTTTTACAGAGGCAGTTCCCGAGACGGAGCAAGCTGCGGCCTTTGCCGGAGAATATGCGCAGTCTGTGCCGATTCCCAAAATGATGACCACAAGCAATTATTGGGTTCAGATGGAGATCGCTTTCACACAGATCTGGGGAGGAGAAGAAGTTTCCGAAACGCTTAGGGGCTTATCGGAACAGATTCTGAGCCAGGTGAAGGGAGAGGCCGTTACGGAAGAATATATTGAGCCGCCCGTGCAGGAAACGCAAACCGAGACAGGCATGGAAGAATAAAAATCAGACATCCCGGACAGAATAACTCCAAAAGGGCATTGGAGAAGCCCGTTTACGGGAGGCTTGATGGGATGGCAGGTTTACTGATTGCATTGATATCCGGAGCGCTGATGAGCGTGCAGGGCGTTTTTAATACGCAGGTAACGAAGGCTTCCAGCATATGGGCGGCGAACTGCTTTGTGCAGTTTTCAGCGCTGCTCGTCTGTCTGGCGGCCTGGGCCATAACGGATCGAAGCAGCCTTGCCAGCGTATTTGCAGTCCAGCCCAAATATATGCTTCTGGGAGGGGCCATCGGAGCGTTCATCACCTATACGGTGATCAAGAGCATGGACATGTTAGGCCCTGCAAGGGCGGTGATGCTGATCGTTGTGGCGCAGCTGTTCGTCGCATATGTAATTGAACTTTTCGGCATGTTCGGCGTCGAGAAAGCGAACTGGGAATGGCGGAAAGCCATCGGTATGGCGGTCGCAGCTGCAGGGATCGTGATCTTTAAATGGAAATGACGGATGTTCCTTCAAGGAACATCCGTCAGTAAGGACAAAAAGGAAGTTCCCGCCGGGAACTTCCTTTTAAGTTGTATGTCAGGATGGTTCGCAAAGTGCGCATCCGCTGTTTGTATGCAGAAAACGTTTGCCTTAGGCAATTCCATTTCCGCTTTCAGAAGAGGAAGAGGCAGACAGGGTGATGGAAACGGTCTTTTCTGCATAGGAACCGCTGTCATCAATGCTCTGCAGAGTCAGTTCCACGGTTTCGCCCGCTTTATAATACTGCATCACATCCTGCAGCTGGGATACATCTGTAACACTTCTGCCGTCAAAAGCGGTGATGACGTCCCCGCGCCTTAAGCCTGCCGTTTCTGCGCTGCTGCCGGGCGTAACTTCGGCTACATATACGCCGGTGGGAATTCCGTAGGCGGAGGTGACGCTTTCGCTCACACCGATTACACTGATGCCGAGAGAGCCCTGTTCAGATTCAGCAACCCGGGTACGGGTGGTTTCCGACATCAGCGTGCTGATGATATCGGATACTCTGGAAATCGGGATGGCATAGCCCATGCCTTCCACTTCCGTACTGGCCAGCTTCGCGGAATTAATGCCGATCACTTCGCCACTCATGTTTACCAGGGCGCCGCCGCTGTTGCCCGGATTAATCGCCGCATCCGTCTGGATATAGGTATTGGTGCTGGATGAGCCGTCTGTGGACACATTGGTGAGCGTACGGTTCGTGGCGCTTACGATGCCCGTTGTAACAGACTGTCCGTATCCCAAGGCGTTGCCGATTGCAACCACCTGTTCGCCAACTCTCAGGGAATCAGAGTTCCCTAATGTGGCAACGCTGATCTGGGACATGGTATCCGACGATATGCTGGAAAGAGGAACGGAGATGACCGCCAGATCATTTGCAGCATCCGTGCCCTTTACATTGGCTTCATAAGCGTTGTTGTCAATAAAGCACACCGACAAGGAATCCGCATTCTCAATCACATGATAGTTGGTGACAACCAAAAGCTCGGAGTCATTCTGACCGATGATAATGCCGGAACCCACGCTTTCCGTTTCCTGCGGTGTGGTCTGCGCGCCATAACCGAACATGCTGAAATAGTTCTCCACTTCCTGTACTGAACGGTTAGTAATGGATACGATGGAAGGCATAACCGCTTCCGCAATACTGGATACATCCATAGTTCCAGTTGCCGTTGTGGCAGATGCAGAACTGGTGGTGAGTACCTGCGTACCATTTCCGGAAGAGGAAGCACTCTGTGTCTCTTCCGTACCGGCAGGGGCAGTCAGATAATTCACTGCCTGGAATGTCCCCGAGGCAACGCCACCGAACAGAACTGCGCTTAATATAATCGCTCCGATTTTCTTTGCTATCCGCCCGGCTTTTGAAGGAGAATGCTTCTTTGGCTGTTTGTTCTGGGACGGATCAGATGCGGTGTTCCATCCGCCTGCATATGGATTATTCTGTATATTATTTCCTTCATACATATTGTTATAGTTTCTATATTCTGACATCATGAAACGCTCCTTTCTTGATGGTTGCTTCTGAACATTTGGGCGTCCGCCAAACGCACGCCCATTGTTTTGGAAGTTCCTTTCTTTGTTTCTATGCTTGAAGTATAAAAGGGAAATGTGTTAAAAAAATTATGATTCGAGGGAGAAATTGTGATGGAATTGTGGAGAATCTGTGAAATCCAAAGCGAACCGTGCAGCCTGCCCGTATAGCTTCCATAAATAAATGAAATCGTGTTACTGCCCTGCCCATCCCTCCGCCTTCCGGTTTTGGCCCTGTCCGTCTCAGCCC
>USKC01000128.1 GCA_900555195.1 uncultured Lachnospiraceae bacterium | reverse complement strand
TCAGGTCCGTGTGGTAGCAATACCATGAGAGTTCAAGTCTCTTTTCCTGCACTGATTGATGAGAAACTGAAAGTCTGGTGATGAACAGACTTTCAGTTTTTTTGTTGTGCCGCAATGATTTGCCATTGGACTTCCGGCGGGAATATCAAGCTGTTTCTAGCTTCGTTATGCAAACGGTTCCCTCAGCTTTTCAATCGCCGTAGCTGAAGTTGGATTGCTCATTCTATGTTCCCTTCATCCAATGTCCATCCGAAATCATTGTGGTATATCATCTGCTTCGTCATGCCGCCGTCAATGCATATATTTTCCCCGGTAATAAAGCCTGCCTTATCGGAACAAAGATACAGCACCATGTTGGCGATGTCCAGAGGGTTCCCCACCCGGCCGGCAGGGTGCTGAACCGCGTCTGCGCCAGTATATTCGGTGTAAGCGGTATCGATCCAGCCGGGAGAAATGGAGTTTACGCGGACTTTACCGCTAAGGCTGACGGCCAGTGCATGGGTAAGTGCTGCAATGCCGCCTTTCGCAGCGGTATAACTTTCTGTCTGCGGCTGGCTCATACGATCGCGGGAGGAAGAAATATTCACAATCGCCGCACCCGGGGAAAAATACGGAAGAAAGAGTTTGGTAAGGTAGAACGGCGCTGTCACTCCTACCCGCAGAGTATAATTGAATTCCTCATAGGAACACTCTGAGATTCCCTTCATCAAGGGCAGAGCGTTGTTGATTAAATAGTCCACTTTGCCATACTCCGCAATTATTTTTTCGGTAAAACGGTTCAGTGTTTCTTCTTCTGCCAAATCGCCAGTGAAGCAGTTGTTTGGCTGCTTGTCGATTATACAGACAGATGCACCATTTCTCTTGAATTCTTCGGCAATACATTTTCCGATGCCTCGTGCGCCGCCTGTAATGACGGCTACTTTATTCTGAAACATTTTATCAGCCTCCTTTTATCTTCAGCATACCATGAGATGTCAGAAAAGGCCACACGCCTTTGAATCCCATCCGGAAAGCAGAGAGGGGAAATGAAAAAGGAATGGTCTCTTGAAAAATGGTGTCAATGCCAGGCGGTTCTTTATAACTTATAGTATGCATGATACAATGAAAAGGGAGAATTTTTGCTTCCCGGGAATGGAGAGTAAAATGATCATTCGGCAAATATATGACAATTTTGAAAAGAAGAAAATTGCACGGCTGATATTGGAAGCGCTTCCGGAATGGTTCGGCATTCCTGATGCGAGAGAAGAATATATTATGGACAGCGATGGGAGGACTTTTTTCTGCGCATTCGACTGCAGCCGTCCTGTCGGTTTTATATACTTGAAAGAAACGGGAAGAGATACCGTCGAATTGGCCGTTATGGGGGTATTAAAAGAATACCACCGAATGGGGATCGGGAGAAAACTGTTCCGCATGGCCAAAGAGAAGGCTTGGGTTCAGGGATATTCTTTTATGCAGGTGAAAACGGTACAGATGGGCAGATATGAGAATTATGATGAGACGAACAGATTTTACAGATCGCTTGGATTTAAAGAATTTGAAGTATTTCCGGAATTGTGGGATGAATGGAACCCTTGCCAGATCTATGTTATGTCATTAAGCTTGCCGGAATCTGCCTTTTAGCACTGGAAGCAGATCCCGGCAAGTCTGCGGAGCGCAGGAATTCGTAAAGCAGCGCTGTGAAGAAAGAATAGCTCCGGAATAGGATGACTCAGAAAAGAGCAAATGCTCAGAAAAAAACAAATGCTCAGAAATGCAGCCTCCGCCTCACCTCGTTCCTGAGCCGTTTTCTGGACAGGATGGTAAGAAGCGCTACGGCAATGATGGCGCAGGCGGTCAGGACGACGGCGGACCAGGTCAGGTGCAGCGGCGCAGCCAGGAAGCGGCAGATGAGAAGTTCGATGGAAATGCACAGCACAGCCAGGCTAATGAATACATAGAGGGCGGTCGCCAGGAAGGACGGGGAAAGTTTCCGGCGCAGGAAGGCGACGAAGATGCCCAGCAGGGTAACGATTCCTGTAATAGGAAGCGCCAGTTCATAGAACCAGGAGGCGTCAGGGGTATTGAAGGTGATTAGGTATTCATACAGGCCTATGGCCAGCCCATCCAGCAGAAGATAGCAGTAGACGGACAGTTTGGTATAGATGAAGATCGGAATGGCGGTTACCCAGAGGATGAGGCAGGCTCCGATGATATAGAGAGACCAAAAGCTACCCTGGAAAACCAGAAGATTGAGGAGGCCGCAGGAAACAGAAGCGGCGATCAGAACGAGGGAGTAGAGCAGAATGACATCTTTGTTTTTTACAGGCTCCACCTGCCCGCGCTCTTCGGGAAATGGAGGAACGGCTTTTCCGCGGAAGGGTTCATTCGGATTCAGAACTGGGGTATTGCAAAGAGGACAGCGGTCAAGGGAATCATCCAGTTTGACTCCACAGTTTACGCAATATGACATAATTACTCCAATCTGCCGTTTGGGAAACGGCTTGCTATTCATCAGAAAAGGTGCGGTTGCTTTCGATCGTCACATGAATGCCGTCTTCCACTAGTTTACGAAAGAACAAGCGTTCCACATCTGCTTCAATGATGCAGCTGGCAAAGTTTATGGTCAAAATATCTTCAAAACTGATAATAGCACAGTTGGTACGGGAAGAAAAAGGCTGCCCCATATAGATATCAAAGCGTTCGATATAAGGTTTCATATCCTCCGGAACCTTCAGAGCGCCCATGTTCGTTAGCCCGGCAGAGGAATTCTTATCCTGTACCCTGCGGTAAAAAGTCCTCACCACGATATCTTTCAGAAAAAGAGGGACGATACGAATGAAGGGATTGCGTTTGGTGGCAGCGTTGGTGGTGATGTCTCCTCGCAGAAACTTTTCATTGATATAATATTGCATGAAATGATGAACCTGCGTCACAATTTCCTCAAAGGTGTAGTCCCCGAGCCGTGGATCGATGGAGGGATAGACCATGGTGATGAAATTGCGCAGCGTTTTGGATGGAAAATGCCGGCGCAGATTCACGGGCATGGCGATCCGAACCGGGTAGAACCGGATGTGCGGCTCTGCAAGCTGCTTTTTTAACAATGCATAAAGAAGAACGGAATTCAGATATTCCGTGATTGTGGCATGATAGCGCTTGGCCACGGCGGATACTTCTTTTACGGACAGAATGCCGTCAATGATATTGAACGTGTGAAAAGGCTCCAGCGTTCCGCGTACCCGATAGGTTTTCTCCGCGGGGCGGGGAGGGCGTACACGGGCATTGGCATAACGCATATAGGCATCTTCCAGTTCCTCCGGATCCGGCTCTTCATTTACGTCAAGAACAAAGCCTTCATTGGAAATGGAAGCGCCAAGAAGCCTTAGATATACGGCTGTGATGGTCTGCAGCACACACATTCCGCCGGTTCCGTCACCAAGGCTGTGATGACATTCCAAAGAAATCCTGCGGTCATAGTAATAGACGCGCAGAAGATATCCGTTGTTGGCTTTAAAATACATAGGCATGCAGGGATTATGAATATCCGGCATGACAAACGGACCTGGACGGTCATTCGGTTCCAGATAACGCCAGAAAAGACCTTTGTGGATCGCAACTTTATAGGTGGGAAAACGCTTCAGCGCGATATCCACCGCCTGCTGCAGGATTTCCGGCCGAATAGGCTCCTTCAGGAGCACGGACAACCTGTAAACGGAAGAAAAGTTCTTCCTCTGAAGGGTAGGATATACGATGGCGGACAGATCCAGGCGATACCAGCCTTGAGCGCCCGTCCCGGGAGCTTTGCGCGCCGGCGTTTTCGGAGCGGATGTATCTTGCAAAATATGGCCTCCGTGATTCTTTATGGACATAATTCTTTCCTCTCTTCTACATAAATATTATAAGCGCTTCAATTCCCGTATGCAACCTTTCTACGCCCGGAACACAGGCTAGGGAAGGGACAGACTTGTGATCTGCGCGCGGAAAGGTTGCATAATCAGGATTACACTGTTATGATGAGGGTATTCTTGTTGGTATCAGTAAAATATGCACATGATGGAGGAAGAGAGATGGCCCTTTTTCGGAAGACAGGGAACGAATCCAGACAGATGCAAAATCAGGAACAGAATCAAAATCTGATGAAACTCATTAAACGTGTCCATAGTGTGGTGGAGAATGCGGATCTTGAAAAGCATCGGCATTCTCAGGACTATTTTGGGGCGCTGCTGGGCGCAAGCAAGGATATGGATATCCGTTCGGTGGATGCGGAAGGAATGCACTGCGAATGGATCTGTGTGAACCGGGTTCATATGAAAAAGCAGGTGATTCTTTATTGCCACGGGGGCGGTTATTCCACGGGTAGCTGTATTTATGCCAGGACATTGACGACCAAACTTGCGTCTTCCACTTCAATGGATGTGTTTTGCTTTGATTATCGGCTGGCACCGGAACATCCTTATCCGGCTGCGCTTGAAGATGCGATGAAGGCCTGGAACTATCTGATGCTTCTGGGATATGGAGCGAGGGATGTGATCGTGATGGGGGATTCCGCAGGAGGGAATTTGGCTTTGACGTTGACATTAAAATTAAAAGAAGAAAGGCGGCTTCTGCCAAGAGGGCTGGTGCTGCTTTCCCCTTGGACAGATATGACTGCTTCAGGAAAATCCCATGAAAGCAGAGCAGAACTGGATCCGGTTTTGGATGAAACATACCTCCGGGATATGACAGAAAATTATGCAGCGGGCCAGGATTATAGCGATCCTCACCTATCTCCGCTGTTTGCGGATCTGGAGGGTTTCCCACCTTCTTATATCCAGGTGGGAAACAACGAGATCCTTTTAAGCGATTCTACTGCCCTACACAAAAAGATGATTCAGGCGAATGTGCCTGTAAAATTAGATGTATATGAAGGAATGTGGCATGTATTCCAGATGTCCCCTTTTAAGACCGCCTATGACGCGATGGAACGGTGCGCGGAATTTATCTTTGAGATCAGCAGGTGAGCCCGGTATCCTTGGCATAGAATGCGGTGTAAGCATCCTGGAGGGTTTTTAAGGTTTTTGGATCCTTGCCTCCAACAGGCTGTCCGTCCAATTCCGTGGCGGCGATGCACAGCCCGCCGGAACTGGAAATGATGATTTCATCCGCATTCCTCAATTCTTCCATGGTAAAGGGCGCTTCCCGAACAGGGATACCCTCTGCTGTGGCCAGTTCCAGAAGATGCTTCAGTGTAATTCCGGGAAGGATCAGATTATCGCGAGGCGGGGTGCATAGGACTCCATCTTTGATCATCAGCACATTGCTGTGGGCGCATTCTGTGACGCGGTCACCGCGATGGAAGACAGTTTCCTGGCAGCCGGCTTCTATACACCTCTGGTAAGCGATGACGCTGGGGATCAGGTTCAGAGTCTTGATATTGCAGTGGAGAAAGCGCGTATCCTCCATGGAAATCAGCCGGAAGGTCTGATCCATCGGAATCAGTTCGCAGGGCACTGTGAAAATCATTAGATTGGGCTTAATCTCAGCGGGAGGGAAATTATGCGCGCGGTAATAGGTGCCTCTGGAACACTGCCAGTAAAGCATTCCGTGATCCAATTCATTGGCATCGATGCACTGCATCAGGGCAGCGGTCAGGTCTTCCCTGGGCATATCAAAGGGAATCTCAAGCAGTCTGCAGCTGTTATAAAAGCGATCCAGATGATCCTTGAGGGCGAAAATGCGGTTGTTTGCAAAGGTGGTGGCATCATAGCAGCCGTCCCCAAAATAAACGGCCCGATCCAGCATGGGGATTTTCATTTCCTCCAGCGGCCCGATTTGGCCATTATAATATCCTACATGTTTCATAACTGTCCTCCGTTCTGCCGCGTAGCGGCGAAAATATTCAAAGCTCCCGGCCATGATGGGCCGGAAGCTGGTTGACGTGGTTTATTTGTTCTTCTTATGACGAATGATTTTGTATCCGCCCACCAGAAGGGTGGGAAGCAGGTAACAAAGGATGAATCCATAGGAGAGGAAGGTGTATCCCTGCTCGATCAGAGCGACAATGCCGACGCGGGAGAGCAGCAGGGCGGCGGTCAGAGTGATTACTGTGACAATGCCGCGTTTGGCATCAGACATCTTGCCCTTTCCCTTCTCTTCCAAAGCCACATCAAAACGGTTGATAATCATATGGATGCAGCCTGTGGCCGTCTCCACCAGCGTCCAGCCCATGACGATGCTAAACAACACCAACAGAGGAACGCCCCCGTCCACGGCGACTATCATCTGCGTCCATGGCGTATCCACATCGGGGCCAACGATGGACAGATCCCCATAGAAACACATCATGGCAAAATAGGAGAGAAACCAGGGAATTGTCATCAAAAGCCCGGCGATGATGCCGGAGATCAGGGTTTCCTTCCTCTTTGTCTGACGGGTGAGGGAAAACATTCCCATCGGTATGGAGTTGATATTATAGGCCACATACAGAATTCCTGTCCAGACACACAGGGCGACGGTCACGTTCCCGTCATAGGCGCTGGTATCCATGGTGGCGAAAACATGGCCGATATTTCCGCCTTTTTTCACAAGGACAACGATGGTGAACAGGATATAGCCAGCATACAGAAGGACGGTTCCGACAGACTCAAACTTCTCGATTACTCTGGCGCCTTTGAAGTTCAAAAGGCCGCATAGAAGGACGATGACGACGCTTCCCAGAATATTCGGAAGGCCGACCTGTTCGAAGATACTTCCTGTAGCGGCCGCCATCACGGCGATCAGCATGATAGCGATCAGAATCGTCAGCACATCCATCAGGGGCCATAGGGGGCCGATGACCTGTTTGATATAATTTTTATAATCGTAGACTTTGTAAATGCGGCAGATTTCAAAGGTGAGAAAGGCGAACAGGGCAAAGCCGATCGTGATGGCCAGCCCGGCAATCCAGCCATAAGCGCCGAATTTTGCGCCATAGGAATAGATTTCACGTCCGGTCGCATAGCCTCCTCCGATCAGCACGGACTGAAGGAGAACGCCGGGGAGTATGTATCTCGCATAGGTTCCCTCATAGAATTGCTTGAATTTTTTCATGTTTGCTCCTATTCTGCGCGCTATGGCGCGCATATAAATCAGGGAGAGTGAAAGTGTTTTTCTTACACCCTTTACTCGGTTCTGCTGCTATTTGGCCGTCTTGTGCTTGATGGGCAGCAGCCATTCATAGGGTGTAAACCTACTGTTTATGATTATACGGAAAAAAGTGAAAGGTTGCCAATTCAAAGTATGTATTTTATAATAAGGAAAACTTATCACAAAACATTGAGATAGGAGTTAAGAACGTTCCGATAAGGGCAAAAGGGCGAAGAAAAATTGCTTTTGCACCAGGTTTTATGGGTGTGCGGAGACGCGCAGATGGGAGCAAAGATGAATCTGAAGCAACTGGAATATTTTGTGAGCGTGGCGGAGAATCTGAATTTTACGAAGGCGGCCAAGAAGTGTTTCATTTCCCAGACTGCCATGACCCTGCAGATCAAAGCGCTGGAAGAAAATCTGGGCGTTTCCCTGTTTATACGCGACAAACACCATGTGGAGATGACGCCTGCGGGGAAGGTATATCTGAACGAGGTGAAGGAGATTCTGAACCGTTCGGAAGAGGCGGTGAAATTGGCCCGTTCGGCGGCGGAAGGATTCTTTGGCAGCATTTCCATCGGTTTTATCCGGGGATATGAACAAAGTCCCTTCTCTGAAACCATCCGCCGATTTCACGAAAGTTATCCGAACGTTTCCATTACCATGCTGCGGGACAATATGAGTGCCCTGTATACAGCGTTGGAAGACGGGGTCTGTGACATTGCTTTTAACCTGTCCCCTTATGTGCAGAGTTATCCGAATCTGCGGCATCGGTTTTTGCGGACCTATCCGATTATGGCGGTGCTGTATCCGGGGCATCCGCTTGCGGAAAGAAAATATCTGCATTACAGAGATCTAAAAGAAGAAGATTTCATCATCATGCAGCCCAAAGGGCGGGCGGATGAAGAGGCGGAGGAAGTGGTGATCTGTTTTAACAGAGGCGGATTTGTTCCGCGCATCAGGTATAGGGAGAGGGAGGTGCAGACCTTGCTGTTCATGGTATCGGCGGGCATGGGGATTTCCATATTGCCGGAATATACAGTTCGGTTTTTTGTTGATGCCAAAAATCTGTCCGTAGTGCCTTTGCTAAAGGAAAACGGCGAAGAAGAAACGCTGAATTTTGAGGCGAGCTGGAGAGGGGATAACCATAATCCTGCGATTGAAAAG
>USKC01000127.1 GCA_900555195.1 uncultured Lachnospiraceae bacterium | reverse complement strand
ATGCTGCTGGTGGTGCCGATCATCTTTTTGGTGCTGCTTATAACCACGGATTCCTGGTTTGAACCCGTGCTGTTTATGATTACGATCGGCGTTGCGATTTTGCTGAATATGGGAACCAATCTGATCTTTGGCACCGTATCCTTTGTGACCAATGCAGCGGGCCCTGTGCTGCAGATGGCGGTGTCTATGGACTATTCGATCTTTTTGCTGCATCGCTTTTCGGAGAAGCGGAAGGAAGGAATGGAAGCGGAAAAAGCGATGGTGGCCGCGGTGAAAGAGTCAGTGGGAAGCATTCTTTCCAGCGGCCTAACAACGGTAACAGGATTTCTCGCCTTGGTGTTTATGGCATTCCGAATTGGGCCGGATCTGGGATGGGCCATGTCCAAGGCTATCGTATTCAGCCTGCTTTGTGTGCTCTGTTTCCTGCCTGCGCTGGCCATGGCCACCTATCCGGTGATTGATAAGACCAGGCACCGCGCACTTCTGCCGGGGGCAGGCAGGTTCTCCGGTTTTGTAATGAAGGCGAGGATTCCGATTCTGATCCTTGCCCTCCTGTTGATACCGATCATGTTCCTTGCGCAGCAGCAGAACCGCTTTTATTATGGAGGAAGCGAGGTATATACCTCCCAGGAAACGCAACTTGGAAGGGATACCAAGGCGATAACGGACGGATTTGGCCTTTCCAATCCGGTGGTCCTGTTGGTGCCGAAAGGGGAATTGGACAAAGAAGCGGCATTGAATGAAGAACTCCTGGAACTGGATTATGTAACCAGCGTGATTTCCTATGTGAATTCGGTGGGAAGCGCTATCCCGGATGAATTTGTGCCTTCGGATACGCTCTCTTCCCTGTATTCCGCTCATTACAGCCGGTTTGTGATTACGCTCAATACACAGGAGGCGGAAGAAGGCTGGGAGGATAAGGTGAATGCCGTCCGCAATATCGGAGAGAAGTATTATGGGGATCAGATACAATATGCCGGAGAACTGGTGAGTACAGAAGATTTGAAGACCACGATCACAGAGGATAACTGGAAAGTGAACCTGCTGGCGGTAGTCTTTGTGCTTGCCATCCTTTTGGTGAATTTCCGTTCCATCGTGCTTCCTCTGATTCTGATCCTGGTGATCGAGTCTTCCATTTGGATCAACCTGGGAATTCCGTATTTTTCCGGTCAGCCCCTGTTCTATATTGGATATTTGATTATCAGCACAGTGCAGCTGGGAGCGACGATTGATTATGCGATTCTGTTTACAGACCGATATATGGAGTTCAGAAAACAGCTGCCAGAAAAGCAGGCGGTACGAAAGACGCTGGAAGCGTGTACCCTTTCGATCCTGACTTCCGCCGCAATTCTGTTTTTGGCAGGCTGTATTCTGGGAAAAGTCTCTACGAATGGCGTATTGAGCCAGCTGGGCTGGCTGATCGGAAGAGGGGCGGCGCTTTCCTTTGTGATGGTTCTCTTCGTCCTGCCTTCCCTGCTGCTGCTGTTCGACTGGGTGATAAGGAAGACAACGCTGCATGCAGATTTTTATGATAAGACGCAGATGGCTTCATCGGGCGGGAAAATTTCGGAAGAAAACAATCTGGATCAAACGCAGGCTCCGATGCCTTAAAGAGGAGGAATACGATGAAAGCAATGATTAAAAAAGGAAAAAAAGGCTTCACAAAGAGCATGGCCTGTATCCTCAGCGCCACGCTGCTTGCGGGAAGCGGCCTTCCTGTATCGGCGGCGGAGAATACACAAAAGGATGAGAGCGTATATGTAAATCTGAAACAGGACGGAAGCGTGAATGAAGTCTATGTGGTGAACGCATTTTCACTGGACGAGGAGACCCGGATTACCGATTATGGAAAATACGATTCCGTGAAAAATCTGACCACAGATGCGGATATTCAGCTGAAAAACGGGACCGTTACCGTGGAAGCGCCGGCAGGGAAATTCTATTATCAGGGGAATCTCTCCCAGGCGGAACTTCCCTGGGATATAAGCATTCAATACTATCTGGATGAGAAGGAAGTGGAGGCTGCAGAACTGGCTGGAAAGAGCGGAGCGCTGAAGATACGGATCGGCGTGGAACAAAACAGCAGGGCAGAGGAAGCTTTCTTTGAAAACTACCTGCTCCAGATATCGGTGACCATGGATATGACCAGGTGCAGCAATCTGGAAGCGCCGGGAGCGTCAGCTGCAAATGCGGGGGATAACCGCCAGCTGGTGTACAATATCCTGGCCGGGCAGGAGAAAGAGGTGACCATCACGGCGGACGTGACCGACTTTGAGATGGAGGCCATCAGCTTTCAGGGTGTGCCGATGTCTCTGGAAATAGACAAAGATGTGTTGGGGCTGGACGGTCTGTATGATAAGACGGGAGAGATTCAGGATGCTGCCGATGAATTTTCCGATGGTGCGGAATCTCTTGCGGGAGGGGTGGACAGCCTGAAGACAGGAGCGGATGGCCTGAAAGAAGGGGCGGACAGCCTGAAGGACGGCATAGACAGCTATGCGGATGGGGTTACCACACTGGAGGATGGCGTGATTTCTCTCCAGGAAGGAAGTGATGAACTGGCGGATGGAGCGGCGGAGCTGGCGGACGGGCTTAACGGCCTGCGTTCCGGGGTTGATTCGCTCAAAGACGGCGTCGCAGGTGAGAACGGTGCGGCTTCCGGAGCGAGGAAGCTGGCGGAGGGGGCCGCGAAGCTTGGCGCGGGCTCTTCTCAGATTAAAGAAGGCATCGATTCTTTGGTATCCATGGTCAGCGATCTGGGCAGCGGAATGAAGGCCATGCTGGATGAGCGTGTGGATTCGGAAATTTCGAGCGATCCAATGATGAAAGCGATTTGGGATATGATTCCGGGAAGCGATTATGCTGAGAAGCTTGGTATAATTTCAGGCTATCTGGAGCAGGCGATTAAAGAAAATGGGAAGTCCGCTTCCGGAGGCGCTTCCCCGGATATGGGAAATGCGATCCTTCAGGAGGAGGAGGCTTTAGAGGAACAAACGGAAGAAGAGGAAGAGACGGCGGAGGAAACAGAGCCAGCAGAAGAAACTGATGAAAGCCCGGAGAAAGGGGAGGATATGGGAGGAACCGGAGAGGAGGAGAATTCGGATGAGAACTCCCAGACCGGGGATACAGAAGGAAATGGAACGTTGCCGGAAGATCCACAGGACACATCGGAACAGGATTCAACCTCTTCCGAAGAAGAGGGCAGCAGTTCTTCAGAGGAGGATACAGTTCCCACTGTGCCGGAGACGACGGTCCCCTCTGTACCCGAGACCACGGCGCCATCTGTACCTGATACCACGGTTCCTTCCACACCTGAAACCGGGGCTTCTTCCACATCTGAGAGCGGGAGCCCTTCCGCACCGGAAAGCACCGTTTCTTCTGCGGGTGAAGCCTCGGCGCAGCCTGCAAATGTCTCATCAAAGGCCAGGGAGGTTTTCAATGGGACGAATGAAAGAAAGGAAGAAGGCAGTGGGGACGGCGCATCCGCTATCGGAACGAGGTCCATCCGGAAAAGCGAAGAGACGGTGGCCGGAACATTAAGGTACAGCAAAAGGAATCAGGCGGGAACGCTCATCAGCCTCGCCGGGCCGGAAAGCGGGATGGATGTGAGTATATTGGCCGGTCTGCCGCTGGAAAAATTGGTTTCGCTGAAGACGGGAGTGGATCAGCTGATCGGCTGCTACACCATGGCGGAGGAACTGGAGGCCCAGCTTGGCAATGAGACGACACAGGAGCAGCTTAGCCAGCTGCAGGAGGGAATCGCCGCTCTGGACAGCGGTGTCGCAGAACTCGCAAGCGGCACGAAGAGCCTGGCGGATGGGCTGGATCAGCTTGCGGACGGTTCCAGCGAACTGGCGGATGGCGTCGCCGAACTGGCGGATGGAGGCACGGAATTTGCGGATGGAACCCAGGAACTGGCAGATGGGGTTACGGAATTGGCGGACGGAGCGAGCGTGATGTCGGATGCTGCCCAGGATCTGAAGGATGGAAGTTCGCAGCTGGCTGATGGAACCGGAGATCTGGCGGACGGCGCTTCCGATCTGGCAGACGGCGTAGGAGAGCTGCAGGATGGAGCAGCTCAGTTCAAAGAGGAGACAACGGATATCGACACGCAGGTGGATGAAGAGATTGACGGCGTCGTCGATCGTTTCTCTGGGAGCGATTATACGCCCGTCTCCTTTGTATCCGATAAGAATACCGATGTGGGCCTGGTCTCGTTTGTCATGAAGACGGAAGGGATTCATATCCCTGAGGAGACGGTGGTTGAGGTGGAAGAAGAGCCGCTGTCCTTCTGGCAGCGCCTGCTGCAGCTTTTCGGGCTCTGACACGGGTTTGACTGTATATTGACCTTTTGGGGACGCTGAGATATAATTATAGTAGAAAAAAATAAGGATAGTTTTATTTTATGGCAACCAGATGATCAATCCCAGTTCATGAGAAAGGAAAAACAGTATGCCGGCGTCGAAGCTGCTAATGGATATTGGAGAACGGTTGCGCTTGCGCAGAGAAGAAATGGGCCTGACGCAGAAGCAGACAGCGAAACTTTTAGGAATTTCTGAGACATTTTATGGCGAGATTGAACGGGGAAACAGGAGGCTATCCATAGAGAGAATTCTTCAGGTCAGAGAAAAGATGGGTATGGACGTAACATATCTGCTGTCCGGCGATCTGCTTCATGAGAAACTGGTGGCTGAATTGTGCGGCCAATGCCCTAAGGAGAAAGAAGAACTGTTGGAAAAGGTGCTGGAATATCTGGCGCAGCTATACAGATAACAAGTGATAGAAAGCGGATGATGGACTGCCTTCCATGGAATGATGTTCCAGGGAAGGCAGTCCTTATAGGGAAAAGGGATGAGGAGACGGAATGGAGTACAGAGTGATCCGCGGGGCGCAGGAGTTCCTGCCCTTTATGGATAAACTGCAGAAAGCAAAGACGTTAGGAATCGATACGGAAACGGATGGGTTGGATGTGCACAGCAACCGGATGAGGCTGCTGCAGATAGCTGCAGAAGGTCTGCCGGTGCTTTTGTTTGACTGGAATGCCTTTTCGGGACAGGGAGACCGGGAAGCTGCACGAAACAGGGAATTGCTGAGAAAATGCCTGGAAACGGACGCGGTGAAGGTTTTTCACAATGCCAAGTTCGACCTGAAGTTCCTGCATAAAGAAGGAATCAGAGCGGGAAGGGTGTTCGATACCATGTTGGCGGCCCTGCTGCTGCGCGGCTGCGGCGGAAGCGTGAAGGCATCTCTCGCTGCAGTGGCTGCATACTATCTGGGGGAGGAAGTGGACAAGACAGAGCAAAAAGGGAATTGGAGCGGAGAACTCACCCGTTCTCAGCTGGAGTATGCTGCCAGGGACGCGGAACTCCTGCTGCGGCTAAAACCTCGTCTGGAAAAAGAACTCGTCAAATACGGGCTGGAGAAGGTGGCGGAGATTGAATTTGCCTGTGTGCCGGCCATAGCGCTGACAGAATATGAGGGCATATATCTGGATGAGAAGAAATGGGAACAGCTGTGCGCGGGCACAAGGGCTTCTTATGAAGAAGCGCTGGAGAGGCTTTATGTCTATAGCGGAGTGCCTGCCCGCCAGCTGACGCTGTGGGGGGAAGAGGAAGCGCTGGATGTGAATTTTGACAGCAACAGTTATGTGCTGAGGCTGCTGAAAAAGAACGGGATTGATGTAAAGTCCACCTCCCGCGCCAGCCTGGCGCCCTATCATGCCCATCCATTGGTGCGCGCTCTGAGCGATTACAGAAGATATGCCAAACTGCTGAACGGGTTCCTGTATCCCATGCCGCAGATGATCCATCCGATTACAGGAAGGCTGCATCCGTCCTATGGCCAGATAGGCGCCTGGAGCGGAAGGATGAGCTGCGGCAATCCGAACATTCAGCAGATCCCGCGTGAAAGGGCGTTCCGGGGATGCTTCTGCGCGCCGAAAGGCAGAAAGCTGATCCTGGCGGATTATTCGCAGATCGAACTGCGCGTGGCGGCTCAGATTTCAGGTGACACCAGAATGCGCCGGGCATACAGGCGTGGAGAGGATCTGCATCTTCTGACCGCATCCCTGATCAGCAGCACGAAGGCGGAGATGGTAACGAAGGAACAGAGACAGGCGGCTAAGGCGGTGAATTTTGGCCTGATTTTTGGGATGGGAGCGGCAGGGCTGCAGCAATATGCCGCGCAGTCCTATGGCGTGGATATGACGCTGGAAGAGGCAAGGCGATTTCGGGACAGCTTTTTTGAAGCCTATCCTGGCATCAGTTGGTGGCATCATGATCTGATGGAGAAGTATGGGCAGAGCGGAGGTTCCGCTTTGGGAAGCACGCTTACAGGAAGAAAGTTCCGGCTGTCCTCCCGTGCCGGCGTGGCGGAACTTGCCAATACCCCGGTTCAGGGAACTGCGGCGGATATTCTGAAGCGTGCGCTGGGCCTGCTGTATACGGAGGCTGTGGGACGTGGCTGGAAAATCGTCGCCATTGTGCATGACGAGATCCTTCTTGAAGTGGCGGAGGAAGAAGCCCCGGAGGCGGCCCGGATTCTGAAACAGAAAATGGAACAGGCCGCCTCCGATATTCTGCCGCAGGTACCCTGCCTGGCGGATGCCAGGATCGCAGAAAGCTGGGCAGGAAAGGCATAAAAATTGAATTCACAGCGTAAGGCTTAGAGAGAACGTTTATCGAATTTCTCTTCACAGTATTTGCAGCGATAGACCTCTTTCTTTTCGTCGGCAAGCACGAAGATGTGCGGGAGCCCCTGCTCGATAGAGGTGATGCAGCGGGGATTCTTGCAGTAAATGATGTTTTTGATCTCCTTGGGGAGAGTGAGTTCCTTCTTGGTGACAATTTTTCCGTTTTTGATCACATTTACGGTGATGTTGTGATCGATGACGGCCAGCACATCCAGATCCATCATATCCACGTTGCATTCTACCTTCAGGATGTCCTTTTTGCCCATTTTCTCGCTGCGGGCATTTTTGATGATGGCGACGGGGCAGTCCAGCTTATCCAGCTGCAGATGATGGTAGATGGACATGCTTTTTCCGGCCTGAATATGATCGAGAACAAAGCCTTCTTCAATTTTTCCAACATTTAACATGATATACCTCTCTTTTTGCGGCCATGGAGGCCGGATATATTTGACTTCTGCGGCAGGCGGCAGGGGAACAAACTGCCGAAGCAGGGCCGGCGCGTGTCCCCTGGCCCTCTGCCTGAGGGAACAAAAGTTTCTTAGGAAGCGACCTGGATACCGAGCAGGGTGAGGATCAGGGCCATGCGCACATACACGCCGTACTGTGCCTGCTTGAAATAAACCGCTCTCGGGTCGTCGTCCACGTCCACAGAGATCTCGTTAACGCGGGGCAGAGGGTGCAGTACCAGCATGTCCTTAGGTGCGCGCGACAGCTTTGCCTTGTCCAGAACATAGAAATCCTTTAAACGGACATAGTCTTCTTCATTGAAGAAACGTTCTTTCTGCACCCGGGTCATATAGAGAAGATCCAGGCGCGGAAGGATATCTTCCAGGCGAATGACCTCTTCATAAGGAATCTGTTTTTCTTTCAGCATCTCCGTGATGTAATCCGGAACGCGGAGTTCTTCCGGGGAAATGAAGATAAAACGGATGTTGTCATAACGCACCAGAGCGTTGATGAGGGAATGGACGGTGCGGCCGAATTTCAGATCGCCGCACAGGCCGATGGTTAAGTCGTTCATGCGGCCTTTCAGGCTGCGTATGGTCATCAGATCGGTGAGCGTCTGGGTGGGATGCTGATGTCCTCCATCGCCGGCATTTATGACCGGGATGCGGGAGAAAGAGGCGGCGACCATGGGAGCGCCCTCTTTGGGATGCCGCATGGCGCAGATATCCGCATAGCAGGAGATGATGCGGATGGTATCCGCCACGCTTTCGCCTTTGGAGGCGGAAGAGGAGGCTGCGTCGGAAAAGCCCAGAACGCTTCCTCCCAGGTTCAGCATCGCAGCTTCAAAGCTCAGCCGTGTTCTGGTGCTGGGCTCATAAAAACAGGTTGCCAGTTTTTTGCCGGCACAGGCGTGGGCGTATTTGGGCATGTTGGCTTCGATATCGCCGGCCAGATCAAAAAGCTGCTCCAGCTCTTCGACTGTAAAGTCGAGAGGGTTCATCAGGTGTCTCATATTTGGGTGTCTCCTTTCTTGTACAAAAGGATGCTTGCTGCCGGTTCATTTTCGCACGTTCTGCGCTGTGAATGTGCAGGACGTGCCTGAACTGTTACGCGGCATCCGTTATTGGCAGTGCTGT
>USKC01000126.1 GCA_900555195.1 uncultured Lachnospiraceae bacterium | reverse complement strand
CGGATGTCCGTGCCTGGGGAACCAGGTGTCACAGGCGAGGGAAACGGAACGGCATATGCGGAGGGCTGAATAGTAACAAAACACAAAAAGATAGATCCTGGCCACCCGTTTTCTTGTCTGAATATATAAAGGCAGCTGAATGCTATGGCGGCCGTCCTCATCATACGGCCAATACGAATAAGCGGAAAGGAGATACACCAATGAAGCACACAATCCTGTTATGCACAGATACCCGCAAATCGCAGCTTATCTTTCTGGAGTCTACAGAGAGAATCCCCAATCTATATCAGCACCTGCACGCAGCCGCATTGGAATTCTGCCAAACTGAGGAAGGGCGGCGTCTTTTCCTAGCTGGAGGGGGCATCAGCTATCGAATCTTTTTTTCCAATGCCCCCAAGGAACTGCTTCTGAAATACGGCATACAGCATGTGGATATGCTGAATCCGGATCTTTCTATACATCCGGACAGCCTTATATTATCCGATCAGGATGCCGCCGTCCTAGATACAGCTTCTGAGACCGCTTCCAACCCCCAAAAGCTGTCCGTCAGTGAAACGGCTGCCTGTCTGGGAGAAATGTGGGGCATTATGGAAACCCTTGACGGAGAAGGTATTTTTGCCGAAGGCGTTCTCGGAAAAAATCTTCCCCTTCTCATGGAATGGGCAAAGGAATACGCGGTAAATCCCTGCTGCAGCTTAGCCGAATTTTTTTGTGCCAAGTTGGAACAGCCGAAGAGGCAGGGGCAGAATGACTGCCTTCAAAACCAATAAAAACGCAGTCGCTAACCCTCCATAGTCTTAATTACACACGAGCCGGCCCTCCATTCGGAGAGCCGGAAATTTGCAAAAAGTTCTTAAGGCGCTTTTTTACCTAAATTTTACATAGTTCTTACGTTGGAAGGTGGAATCCCTTCCCTATTTTTTGCTATTTTTTACAAAAGCACCCGTCTTTATTCATGCAAAAGCGCTCCGACCCCGGAAATCGAATTTTGATTCCGTATTCTTATATTGAGGGAGGAATTAAGAATGGCCGCTGCCGCTGAACACGAACTGATCGGACAAATCTATCATGCAAAACAGAATCCAGATGCTGCCGATGTCCTCATCCGGCAATACATGGGTTTTATTCGCAGTGAAACCTCTAAATTCACACATCAATCCACAGAAAATGGCTGTGAAGATGAACTGAGCATTTCCATGCTGGCCTTCTATGAGTGCATTCTGGGATATGAAAGAAGCCGCGGGGCTTTTCTTTCTTACGCTTCCCGTGCCATCAGAAACCGCCTGATTGACTATTACCGCCGTGAGAAGCGGCACCGAAACGTTCTGTCTTTGAACGCTTCCTCTGGACCGGACGAAGAGAATTCGTTAATCGACACGCTTCAGGATGGGAAAGATGAAATGGAAACATATGAAATACGGGAAGCAAGCCAGAAGGAAATTGAAGAGTTTGGCCGTCAGCTCGCGGAATTCGGCCTGTCCTTTTCCGATGTGGCCGATAACTGCCCCAGACAGGAGCGGACGCTCACGGCCTGCCGTCGCGTGCTGCGTTATGCGGTTTCCCATCCGGAATTGCTGGAACGTTTTGTGAAAAGCAAAAAACTCCCCTTGGGTGAATTGGCATCTGGTTCCGGCACTGACAAAAAGACCATGGAACGGCACAGGAAATATCTGGCCGCTACCCTTTTGGCGTTTACCAACGGATATGAGTTGATCCGCGGCCACCTGTGCCAACTCATTCCCAACTAAGCCCCTTGCCCGCCTTTTATGAAACCTCTGCGTTTCCTACACTGCTCCAGCATCCACTTGTCCCAAAAATCCGATCGACAGCGCGAAGCGAAGATTCCGCGCGCGTTCCTCAGCGCAACAGCGCTTCGGAATGGAGGTAAAAATGACTTATCTTGTGATGGAAACCCACCCCGCTTATGCGGTTCTTCTGGATGAAAAGGGCCGCTACCTGAAAGCGGCCAATATGCGGTATCAGGTGGGAGATACTGTTCAAAACATCATCGAGTTACAATATCCTGTACGTCAGAATCGGAAAGTCCTCGCTTTCCTCAGCAGTGCCGCCGCGCTGGCAGCCTGTCTCTGCCTGTTTTTCTTCGGATACTACCAGCCGAATTATACGCCATACGGCATGCTCCGCCTGCGCATCAATCCGGATGTCAGCATGACGATCAGCAAGACCGAACGGATCCTTGAGCTGGATGCCTTGAATGAAGATGGCGAACGACTTATTGAAAACTATGACTATCACGGAAAAGACCGGGACATTGTCACCGAAGAGCTGGTGGAAAGGGCCATGGATATGGGGTATCTCTCGGATGGAGATACCATAGCCATTTCGGTAAACAGTTCAGATGAGGAATGGGGCCGTCAGGAAGAAGAGCAGACCCGTCTCCAGCTGCAGGAAACCGTCGGGAATACTATTACGGTGACGATTGGCATCCCCTCCGAAGAGCCTGATGCGGAACCTTCATCTTCAGAAGAAACTATCCGGATCGTTATCCCCATTGAACCCGCGACACAACCCCAGCCCTCTGTCCCTTCAGAAGATACCAGTGAAGCGGTAAGCGCTCCGGCAGTTCCTTCTGTATCCCATGATGATGACGATGATGATGGGGAACTCCGAGGCGGTTCTGCGGAAAACGACGACAGCCTGGATGATTCCGATGACGAGGAGCAGGATGGGCCAGATGACGGCCAGGATGCACGCGACGACGACCAAGACACGCCAGACGACGACCAGGATTCTCCCGATAATGACGACGATTCCGAAGAAGAGCTGGATGAACCTGATGAAGATGACTGATAAAATACCCGTTGAAAGTGTCTTATCCCAGTCAAAAGGGGATGCGGTCACAGCCTTTGGCATATCCCATTCATCCATTTTAAAAAAAAAGCAAAAAAATTTTTATCCAGACCCCGATTTCAGAAAATGCCTCCCGTAATCTATAGACAGAAGCAAGAAATTTCTGACTTCATAAAATGATATCACAATTTACAATGGTAAAAGGAGAGTTGACTATGAGAAAAAACAAACTGCGCTTCATCGTAACCGCTTCCCTGGCCTTATCTCTCTCTTTCGGTTTATTAACCGGATGTTCCAAAGAGCAGCAGACGGCCGCCTCAGAAACATCTTTTACTCATCCGTCGGTTGAAAGCAGCACGGAATTCCCGCTGGCCGCCGACAGCGGAACCCTCTATCTGAAGGTGAATCCTGAAATTGCAGTTCAATATGATAAAAACGGAGTTGTCACTTCCGTTGAAGGCCTGAATGCGGATGGCAAATCCATTATCACCCGCGCCGAAAACTACATCGGCCAACACTGCCGCGATGCGGTTCCTTCTCTGGTATCGGAGATCAACGAAGCAGGATATTTTGTTGAAGAAACCGAAGGAGAAGCGCGCCAAATCATCATAGAAGTGGAAAAAGGCTCTGTTATGCCGGACGAAAATTTTCTGGGCGATATCGTATCAGATGTACAGAATTATGTGAATACCATGCAGCTTAACAGCAGCATTCAGCTTCATGGTGAAACTGACTACGGCTCACAGTCTGTAAATGATCCCGGCGATACCGACTACGGCCCCAATGCCGATGGTGTCACCGATTATGACGATACCGACTACGGCCCTAACGCTGACGGCATCACCGATTATGACGATACCGACTACGGCCCCAATGCTGACGGCATCACCGATTATAATGATGATGGGGACGACGGTGATGACGATGATGACGATGACGACGGCGATGATGACGACGATGATGATGACGGCGACGACGATTAATTCCACCGCTCCTGCACAGCTGCGTCACGAACAGAAACATCAGATCAGTCCTCACGAAGATCTGGTATTGACCGGGCGGCTGTGCAGGCTGTTCCCCCATGATTCCCATGCTGGTCCGGACGGCTGTTATCGAATAACCAGCCTGTATTTTGATACCCCTTATGATACCGCCCTGCGCGAGAAACTAGATGGAGTCACCCGGAGAGAGAAATTCCGTCTCAGATATTATGGAACGGATATCTCCTTCATCCGGCTGGAAAAGAAATATAAGGTGAACGGGCTCTGCGGAAAACGCAGTGCTCCTCTCACCCGGGAGCAGACAGAACAGCTTTTAAACGGTCAGTATTCCTTCCTCCTTCAGTCAGAAAATCCCCTTTTGCTGGAATTCTACAGCAAGCTGCAGGGAGCATGCCTGCGTCCCCGCTCGATCGTCTGTTATGATCGGGAGGCCTTCCTCTATCCTCCCGGAAATGTACGCATTACGCTGGACCGAAGGGTACGCACCAGCTCCTGCTGCCAGGATTTTCTGGATCCGAATTTGATCTATATGAATGCGTTTGATTCCTTCACGATCCTTGAGGTGAAATACGATGCCTTTCTGCCGGATTTGATCCGCATGGCGATACAGACGCCCGGGCGTCAGGCTTCCGCCTTTTCCAAATACGCCGTCTGCCGCAGGTTTGATTAAGAGCGCACCGTGTCGCTCCCTCTGCTGCATCGGCTGTATACAACCGCTTTAGAGAAAGGACTTTGCATTTATGCCGGTTACCTTCCAAGATATTTTTAAATCCAGCTTTCTGGAACGAATGGACAGCATCTCTCTTTTTGACATGCTGCTTGCATTAATCATGGCTTTTCTGCTGGGCCTATTCCTTTTTTTCATCTACAAAAAAAGTTATAGCGGAGTAATGTACTCCGCAAGCTTTGGCGTAACTCTGCTTGTAATGACGCTCATTACCACCCTTCTTATCATGGCCGTAACAAGCAATGTGGTGCTTTCTCTCGGTATGGTCGGCGCACTTTCTATTGTCCGGTTCCGAACCGCGGTCAAGGAACCTATGGATATCGCCTTCCTGTTCTGGGCCATTGCCATCGGCATCGTGCTGGCCGCCGGCCTGATCCCTCTGGCCGTATTCGGAAGCCTGTTCATTGGATTGGTACTTCTGGTTTTTTCCAGCAGAAAAGAAGGGGATTCCCCCTACATTCTCGTCGTGCACTGCGCTTCTTCCCAACTGGAAGCCGATATCAGCGCACTTACAGCAGCGCACGTCAAACGCATGCGGCTGAAGAGCAAAAGCGTACGTCCACAGCAGATGGAACTGAATTATGAAGTGCGGCTGAAAAATGGGGACGCATCCTTTGTCGATGCCCTGAGCAACCTGACAGGCGTCAGCGACGTTATTCTCGTCTCCTATAACGGAGATTACATGGGATAATTCTATGATAAAAAGCAGACACATTGACAGAATCTGTATCGCTGCCATGGGGCTGGCCGCGCTCCTGACACTGCTTTTGATCTTCCTTTCCGGAACCAGGCTTTCAAATACAAAGACGGCCGAAGAATATGCGGTACGGCTGTTTGACGACAGCCGTGTCCATACCATTGACCTTCAGGTGGAAGATTGGGAAGCGTTTATTCAGGATGCGGAAGCGGAACGTTATGTGCCCTGTACAGCGGTCATAAACGGCGAAGCCTTCCAGCAGGTGGGCCTGCGCACCAAAGGAAATAACTCCCTGCGCCTGACCAGCGATTATGGGCTTTACAGATATAGCCTGAAACTGGAATTCGATCATTATCTGGACGGCGGCAATTACTATGGGCTGGATAAATTTTCTTTAGATGCCTCTTTTCAGGACAACACCTATATGAAAACCTGGCTTGCCTACGATATGATGGAATTCATGGGCGTTCCCGCACCTCTGTGCAGTTATGTCTGGGTCACTGTGAATGGGCAACCCTGGGGACTCTTTCTGGCCGTGGAAGAACCGGAAGAATCCTTTGTCAGAAGGGTTTACGGCAGCAATGCCGGCCAGCTTTATAAACCGGAATATCTTTCCCTGAACGCTGACAATTCAGATATTGCCCTGCAATACTCGGATGATGAGCCCGAAAGCTATGCCAATCTTTTCAGAAATGCCAAATTTGATATTACATATGCGGATCAGAAGAGGCTGATTGAAGCTTTATATATTCTGTCCACCGGAGAAAATCTGGATACAGCAGTTGATGTGGATCAAACGCTCCGTTACTTTGCCGCTCAGGTATTCCTGATGAACCAGGACAGCTATCTTGGGCGCACAGGCCACAATTATTATCTCTATGAAGAGAACGGACGCCTTTCCATTCTTCCATGGGATTACAATCTGGCTTTCGGTACCTATGCATTGGGCATGACGGATCCGATCCGTGATCCCAATATATTAATCAATTACCCAATCCATACGCCCGCCCCCGCAGAAGTGATGCTCAATCGGCCGCTTTACCATAATCTGATGAAGAACGACGAATACTTTGCTATGTACCGCTCTTATATGAACCAGCTGATACGGGATTACTTTGAAAGCGGGTTGTATGAACGGAAAATTCGCCAAATCCAGGCGTTAACCGCACCTTATGTGCAAAGCGATCCCACCGCTTTCTGCAGCTATAAGGAGTATTTGCAGGCAGTCGATACGCTTCTTGATGTCTGCCGCCTGAGGGCGGAAAGCATACGCGGACAGCTGGATGGCAGAATCCCGGCAACTTTTAAAGAACAGGCTGAAACTCCCAAAACCGGTGTGGACGCATCCGGCATTGATCTTACTGCCTTAGGCTATTTTGATGACCTTGAACATTCCAAAGCCCGGCAGGAAGCCGCCCTAAAGCAGGTGCTTGCCTCGGATTTTATTCCTTCCACCTAGCCTTCCTTTTCCGAAACGAGCATTTTTTTCAGTTCTGCGATGGAAAGGCCCTCCTCCCTTAATCTCTTTATAAGCGAGATTCTTTCTATGCTTTCCTTCCTTTTATACCTTCGCGTCAAATTCTCCTCCTCCTGCTCAAATGGCAGGAGGCCTTCTTCTGTGTAAAATTTTAATGTGCTGTATCTTACCTCAGTCAGGCGAACCAGCTCTCCTATCGTCACATACTCCGCCTGGCGGATCGTTTCCGTACTTCTTTGCCTTGACATGCCGCCTCCGTTTCTTAACTGAGAGCCATCATAATCACAGTCATCATATTAATCATACTGTCCACATACTCAATCATTTCCTTGATTATTCTGCCGGAAGGAGATGCGCAGAGCGCCTTCACCTTTTCCTTCAACGCTTTCTGTTCGTATTTGGAGAAATACTCCTTCAGGCATTTGCCCCTTTCCAAAAGAATGGTGAGCAATGCCACATCATCTGTAAGTTCCACATCTTCCAAAAGTTCTGCACGAACTTCATTGATTACACCCTCAAGCGCTTCTTTTTTGGGATGATAACTCTTTGCTGAGCCAAACATTCCGGCCTTACCCACTTCTGCAAGTCCTTCTGCCGCCAGAGAAGCGCCTATCGACTCCACCAGTTCCCGCATTCTCTTATCTATGAAAGAATAGGTATAATCCGTAATTATATTTTCCAGCTTCATTGGCTTTGCCTGGTTGATGTAATCATACAGGGGGGCAAGATGCGCCTCCTTATCAGGAAGCGCCCCTATCACTTCCACCCGCTTTCCTTCCAAGCGAACACATCCCTCCATCTGCAGTTCAAGCAAACCTCCTGCTACCAGGCAGACCACCTTTTCCGTGTTAAGCGTTCCCAGCTCCCCTTTTCCATTTACTGCACAGATCAAATATTCCTGTACCACAGTTAAATCTCTCATATTCTCTCCTTCCTAATTCTCTATCACTTATATTGTTCATCCTCTTTCACTTACTTCTTATTACTTATTACTTACTACTTATAATTTAACTATATCACTCTTTTTTGTTTTGTCAATCCTTACTCTCTGTTTTAGAGGGATCAAATCATAACGAACGATTTCTTTATAGATTGCTGTTGATTTCAGACATAAAAAAGAGCTGGCATTACGCCAGCTCCTGTTCTATCTTCTTCTGCAGTTCATTCTTGGAAACCGCTCCCACGATCCGGGCCTTTTCCTGTCCGTTCTTGAACACCAGGAAGGTGGGAATGTTCATCACCTTATATTTTCCGGCGATGTCCATGCTCTCGTCGATGTTGAGCTTTCCGACCTTGGCCTTATCGGCCAGTTCTTCAGCCAGCTGCTCCACCACCGGAGCCATCATCTTGCAGGGGCCGCACCAGGTGGCCCAGAAGTCCACCATCGCCAGCCCGCTGGCGGTGGCCTTGTCGAACGCCTCGTTGGTCAAATGAATGAGTGCCATAATTTGTTCCGTCCTTTCTCTGTATCGCCTTATGATGAATTAGAGTGTGTCTACGTATTCCGATGCCCGATGGCCCGCCACCTGGCCCTCCCCCACGGCCTTGGACACCTGGAGGGGCAGGCCGGTACAGGTGTCCA